>DUZC01000006.1 GCA_013349735.1 Rhodospirillaceae bacterium | reverse complement strand
CGGGGGGGGCTGCTGGTCGTTGACGAAGCCTTCGTCGATTGCACGCCAGACCTTTCCCTGGCCTCAAAGGTTCGACCTGGTTTGCTGGTCTTGCGCAGTTTTGGAAAGTTTTTCGGTTTGGCAGGGCTGCGTCTTGGTTTCGCCATCGGCGACCCGGACTTGATCCGATTGCTGCGCACGGCCATCGGTCCATGGCCGGTGGGCGGGCCAGCCCTTGTCATTGGCCGACAAGCCTTGTTGGACCAATCCTGGATTGTCGCCGCCCGCCGTCATCTGGTGATGGAGGCCCAAGCGTTGGACGCGCTGTTAAATTCGGCCAATCTGTCTGTGCTTGGGGGCACGCCACTGTTCCGTCTGGTCAATGCGTCACGGGCGTGGGCGCTTTACGAGCATTTGGGCCAGCAAGGTATTCTGGTGCGTCCCTTTGCCTCGGCACCACGCTGGCTGCGTTTTGGCCTGCCGCCCGGCAGCAAGGCGATGATGCGACTAAAAGCGGCGCTGGACATTTGGCAATAAAGATTAATCGAGCGGCATCATTTCTTCGAAGTAATGATAGGCATCGGCGCCATCCAGTAAAACGCCATCGACGCCAAGATCCACCAATCCCTGCATGTAACGGCCGATAATCGCCTTCCATCCGGCGGTCCAGTACTGCACATGAAATTGATTTGGGTCGTCGGCGTCTTTAGCGCCCAGCCAATCAGGGGAACCGCTGCGCCAGTCTTTCTGCCAATAGAATCGGTTTTGTTGGGCAAGGCCGATGGGCAGGACAGCGATAATCAAACGTTGTGCCCCCAATTTCTTGTATTTGAGCTGTTTCATTTCGGCAAAAGTCAGAGAATCGTGCCCCCCCCAAAAGGGGTCGAGCAACAGAAGGTCAAAATTGGTATCGGCCAGTGCCGAGATCCAGGCCAGGCGATCCTTAAATCCACCTTGGCCAAAAATTGGCAAAATATTTTGTGCATTTGCCAGCTTAAGAACATGTTGCGCGTTCTCAAAAGGGGGGTGTCCAGAGGGAATCTCTGTCAAATTCTTATTTCCGGTGGCATCGAGATAACTCAATACGCCGGATTGAGACGCTTTTTGGCTGATTTCACTGCGGATCTTGGCGTCACGGCAATATTCGATACTCAGCGCCCGTCGATTGCGACTTTTAACCCGTTCGACATTTGCCATGAGATATTTAGCGATAGCTTTGTTGGTTGCTTGGTCAACAGTTTCCCGCCCGTAAAACAGGCCATCAAAGACGACCCCGTCAATGGCCTCAAAAACCGGATCGAAAAGGCTGCCTTCAGGCAAATATTTGCCCTTTTTCATGCCCTCGGGATCGCGGGCGAACTCCCATTCCCATTCCCTTTGCTCTTTGAACAAAAGCTCTGGGGCATCGCGCAGCAGAACGATAAAACCGGGCTTGCGTTTGCGTCCATAGTTTGACAGTTCAATCACGATGTCGCGCATGAACTGGCGGTGATTGGGGATCATATCGACCGGTGTGTAAGGAATGGTCTTCTTATCGATTTTGTCTTCCTCGGGCATGATCACGCCGTTAATCCTGACCTCGGCCCTGGCAGCCCTAGCGAAGAGGGCGCTGCCAAGCCCAAAGGTGAAGGCGCGTCGGTCAATCATTGCAGCAACTCCGTCACATGGTTGGCCAGGGCAAGAGAGGCCGTCAGGCCCGGGGATTCAATGCCGAAAAGGTTGATCAGGCCCGGGACGCCATGGCGATCCGGTCCTTCTATTCTAAAGTCGGCCGCGGCTTGGCCGGGTGCGGTTATTTTGGGGCGGATACCAGCATAGCCCGGGCGCAGGGCGCCATCGGGCAGTCCCGGCCAATAGCGTCGGATGCGGGCGTAAAATGCCTCACCGCGTTGGGGGTCAACATCATAGGAAAGTCGGTCGCTCCATTCCACATCGGGGCCAAAACGGCCCTGGCCGGCCAGATCCAGGGTAAAATGAATGCCGATGCCGGCGCTTTCAGGAATTGGATAAACCAGACGCTGAAAGGGGCGTCGCCCACTCAGAAGAAAATAATTGCCCTTGCACAAATGCAAGGAGGGCACCGATTCGGCAGGCAGTCCCACAATTGCCTTGGCCAAGGCCACGGCTCCCAGGCCGGCCGCATTGACCATGCGCCGGCAGCAAAGCCGGCTGGGGTCAGGGCCACCAATGGTCAGTTGCAACCTATTTCCGTCCGCTTCCACCGACAGCACCGGCGATTGAAAAGCAACCAGTCCCCCCCGGCTTTCTAAATCCGCTTGCAGCGCCAGCATATAAGCGTGGCTATCGAGAATGCCCGTAGCGGGCGAAAAGAGGGCGGCGCGGCAATACAATGCCGGTTCCATTTCAAGGGCGGCCTTGGTCGTAATTTGGCAGAGGCCATCCGTGTTGTTCAGTCTGCCTTGGTCCAAGATTTTTTGCAGTTGGGCCTCTTCATTTTGGTCACAGGCGACGATCAGTTTGCCGAGCATGCGATGTGGCAAATGCCTTTCCTGCAGATAGTGGCGCAACAGCCGGTTTCCTTGAATGCAGAGTTTTGCTTTCCAACTATCCGTCGGGTAATACATGCCGGCATGAATGACTTCACTGCTGCGCGCGCTGATGCCGGTGCCAATGGCGCCGCTGCTTTCTAGCACCAGCACTTCATGGCCGGCCAATGCCAAAGCCCGCGCAACCGCCAGGCCGACGACGCCGGCGCCGATGACGGCACATTCCGCTGTTTCAACCATAGCTTCAGAGGTCCCGGTCAATCTGGCCGGGCCGAGCATAGCATTGGCTCGGAAGCTCTCAAAGCCTGGGAATTGGCCCAAGGCTGCTGCCGTCCTTGGACTGCCCGCCGGATTGTTTTATAAGACGCAATCACAGCGGCTTCGGCCGGAATTCCTTATTCAGATGGTGCGTTTATGGCAGGGCAAGCCCATATCATCGTTATTGGCAATGAAAAAGGTGGGACCGGTAAGTCAACGGTGGCTATGCATTTGGTGGTGGCTTTGCTGAAGATGAAAGCGTCTGTGGGCAGCATTGACCTCGATGCCCGTCAGGCGACTTTGTCCCGCTATGTTGAAAACCGACGCCGCCGTTCCGATGCTGGCGCCAGTCTGGCCTTGCCGGATCACGCCGCCGTGCCGCCAACCGACGATCCGGCCCGTGATGAAGCCTCTTTTCTGGAAATTTTGTACCGTCAGTCGGCGCTTCATGATGTCGTGGTCATCGATACGCCTGGGAGTGACCACCCTTTGTCTAGGTTGGGCCATTCTTTTGCCCAGACGCTGGTGACCCCGCTCAATGACAGCTTTATCGACCTTGACGTGCTGGGTAAGGTCGATCCGGTCAGTATGAAAATCCAACGCCCCAGCCATTACAGCGAAATGGTCTGGGAGACCAAGAAGCAACGCGCTCTCAGAGGGGAAAGGGCCGTGGTCGAGTGGTTTGTCCTGCGCAATCGGCTGGCTACGCTTGACGCGCGAAATAAGCGGGAAATGGAACGCTTGCTGGGGGAACTGTCAAAACGGATCGGGTTCAAGCAGCTGGGCGGCTTGGGCGAAAGGGTTATTTACCGCGAATTATTTTTGGAAGGGCTTACTCTTTTGGATTTGGGTAGCGATACGGGCTTGGCTCTTAGTCTTTCCCATGTGGCGGCGCGCCAGGAATTGCGCCTGCTTGTGGAAGGGCTGGGGTTACATCGCTTTATTCCCGGCGCTTTGGCGGGTGACTCGTCTACCCTGTCCGTTACCGAGGGAAACCCAACGCCGTAATTGTAACACTGCCGGTTGCGTCTGGCCTTCTGTCATCGTAAAAACAGGTTGCTTCGTGCCGGTATTCCGCTGAGGCGGCTTTGCCGGCCCCTCTTATGAATGAAGGATTTTTTGCATGCCCCGTCGTGTGCGCAAATGTGTGTTTCCTGTTGGCGGAATGGGGACCCGTTTCCTGCCGGCTACCAAGGCGATGCCAAAAGAAATGTTGCCGGTGGTTGACAAGCCACTGATTCAATACGCGGTCGAGGAAGCGGCGGCAGCCGGTATTGAGCATTTTATTTTTGTCACCGGTCGGGGCAAGGCCGCGCTCGAAGATCATTTCGATCACGCGCCAGACCTCGAACGCACTTTGCGGGAACGGGGAAAAACAGCCGAGATCGAAGCGGTGACCTCCTGGATGCCAAAGTCAGGACAGGTTTCTTATACGCGCCAACAGGAACCTTTGGGGCTGGGACATGCGGTCTGGTGTGCCCGTGATCTGGTCGATAATGAACCTTTTGCGGTTATCCTTCCGGACGATCTGATTCTTGCCCGGACCTCCTGCCTTAAACAATTGGTTGATGCCCACACTGAGGTCGGCGGTCATGTTGTGGCGGTTGCTGATGTGCCAAGGGAACATACCCGTCGCTATGGCATCTTGGATGTCAAAAGCGATGACGGACGCCTGGCCCGGGCGCGCGGTCTCGTAGAAAAGCCGGATCCGGACAAGGCGCCATCAACCCTGTCAATTATTGGTCGCTACATCCTGCATCCGCGGGTATTTGAACATTTGGACAAGCAGATGCGCGGCGCTGGCAATGAAATTCAGCTGACCGATGCCATTGCTCAGACTCTGGATAGCGTACCTTTCCATGGTTTACGGTTTGAGGGGCGGCGGTTTGATTGTGGGGACAAGGTGGGTTGGCTTCATGCCAATTTGTCTTTTGCCCTGGCCAGACCCGATCTGCATGAGCAGGTCACCGAAGTCCTTAAGGAGTTCTGATGCGTATCGCCATGATCGGGACAGGCTATGTCGGGCTGGTGTCCGGCGCCTGTTTTTCCGAGTTTGGCGTTGACGTGACCTGCGTTGACAAGGACGAAGCAAAAATTGCCGGTTTGCGCCAAAACCGCATGCCGATTTTTGAGCCCGGATTGGAGGCGCTGGTCGCCGATAACGTCAAGGCCGGACGGCTGTCCTTCACGACGGATCTGACCGCCGCGGTGGCTCAGGCCGATGCGGTCTTTATTGCCGTCGGCACACCCAGCCGGCGGGGTGATGGCTATGCTGATCTTTCCTATGTCTATGAGGCGGCTCAGGAAATTGCCCGTGCCTTGGACGGCTATACGGTGGTCGTCACCAAGTCGACGGTGCCGGTTGGGACTGGTCGCGAGGTTTCCCGCATCATCCGCGAGACCTGTCCCGACGCTGCGTTTGATGTCGTTTCCAACCCGGAGTTTTTACGCGAGGGGTCAGCCATCAATGACTTCATGCGCCCCGATCGTGTCGTCATTGGTGCTGAAACCGAGGCCGCGCGGGCCATTATGAAGCAACTCTACCGGGTGCTTTTCCTGATCGAGACACCGATAGTTTTTACCTCGCTAGAGACCTCGGAACTGATCAAATACGCGGCCAATACCTTTCTTGCGACCAAGATTACGTTTATCAACGAAATTGCTGATCTCTGCGAAGCCGTGGGGGCCGATGTCCATGATGTCGCCCGGGGGATCGGTCTCGACGGCCGCATAGGAAAAAAATTTCTGCATCCCGGCCCCGGTTATGGCGGCTCTTGTTTTCCTAAAGACACCCTGGCGCTGGTGCGGACCGCCCGGGACAAGGGGGCCCCGCTTAAAATTGTCGAGACCGTGGTGGCCATTAATGATGAGCGAAAGCGGCGGATGGCGGAAAAGGTCATCACCGCCTGTCATGGTTCGGTACGGGGCAAAACGATCGCCGTCCTGGGTTTGACCTTCAAACCCAATACCGACGATATGCGAGATTCGCCAAGCCTGGAAATTATCCCGGCCTTGCAAAGCGCCGGCGCGATCATTCGCGCCTATGATCCGGAGGGTATGGAGGAAGCACGGCATCTGTTGCCCGACGTGGTTTTCTGCGGCAACGCCTATGAAACCCTCGTTGGTGCCGACGCTATGGCCTTGCTGACCGAGTGGAACGAGTTCCGAGCCCTGGATCTGGTGCGGGTAAAAAGCTTGCTGAAGGCGCCGGTTATCGTCGACCTGCGCAATGTCTATAACCCCGAGGAAATGGCGCTTAAGGGCTTTTTCTACAGTTCGATTGGTCGCCCGTCCTTGCCCGGTTCTCAGTCGGGAAATTGTTCGCCATGACAGCGCATCATCCTGCCTTGCAGATTGAAACGCGCCCGATCGACGGCCAACGACCGGGGACTTCGGGCTTGCGTAAAACCGTGACCCAGTTCCGCCAGCCGGGTTATCTGGAAAATTTTATTCAATCCATTTTTGACGCCATGCCCGGCATTACCGGCCAGACCTTGGTGCTGGGGGGGGATGGACGGACTTTTAACCGCGAGGCCATTCAAGTGATCCTGCGGATGGCCGCGGCGAATGGCGTCGGTCGGGTTCTGCTGGGGCAGCATGGCATATTATCGACCCCGGCGGCTTCGGCTGTAATCCGCAAGCACCAGGCATTTGGCGGTATTATTCTTTCCGCCAGCCATAATCCCGGTGGTGAGGACGGGGATTTTGGGGTCAAGTTTAATATCGCCAATGGGGGGCCTGCCCCGGAAAAAGTAACCGAAGCAATTTTTTCTAAGACCAGGCAGATTACCCGGTACAACATTCTTGCCGAGGGTGGTGTCGACCTTCATCGCCTGGGGGCGCAGGCCCTGGGTGATATGACGATTGACGTCATCGATTCGGTGGATGATTACGCGCAGTTAATGCGGCGTTTATTTGATTTTCCCGCTATTCGTAATTTGTTTTCCTCAGGTTTTCGCATGCGTTTCGATGCGATGCATGCGGTAACCGGACCTTACGCAAAAGCCATTCTTGAGGGGATGCTGGGCGCGGCCGAGGGAACGGTCATGAACGCAATTCCTTTGCCGGATTTTGGCGGGGGGCATCCAGATCCAAATCTCGTGCATGCTCACGAGCTGGTGGCTGCCTTGTCCGGCGCCGATGCGCCGGATTTCGGCGCCGCTTCGGATGGGGACGGTGATCGCAATATGATTATCGGCCAAAATTTTTACGTGACGCCGTCCGACAGCCTGGCTGTGCTGGTCGCCAATGCGCGACTGGCGCCGGGCTATGCTCATGGTTTGGCTGGCGTCGCACGGTCGATGCCCACGAGCCAGGCGGCCGACCGTGTCGCTTTGGCGCTTGGTCTGACTTGCTATGAAACGCCGACGGGGTGGAAGTTTTTTGGCAATTTGATGGATGCCGGTCTGGTCAGTCTTTGTGGCGAAGAAAGCTTTGGGACCGGGTCTGATCATGTTCGTGAAAAAGATGGTCTATGGGCCGTTCTGCTTTGGCTGAATATTCTCGCGGAGAGACGTCAATCCGTTGAGCAGATTTTGCGCGAACATTGGCGAACCTATGGAAGAAACTATTATTCCCGCCATGATTACGAGGGATTGCCTTCTGAAGCTGCGGACGGGGTGATGGAACATTTGCGGGCCCGTTTGCCGGATCTGACCGGCTGTCATTTCGGCCGCTTTACGGTGGAACGAGCCGATGACTTTGCTTATGTTGACCCGGTGGATGACAGCGTCAGCAGCGGGCAGGGCATTCGTATTATTTTTACCGATGGTTCGCGGATTGTTTTTCGGCTTTCCGGCACCGGTACGGTTGGCGCAACGCTCCGGCTCTATATCGAGCAGTTCGAGCCGGATCCGACGCGCCACGATCTTGATACGCAAATCGTTCTTGCCGATCTGATTGGTCTGGCCGAACAGTTGGGCGAAGTGAAACAACGAACCGGGCGCGCGGCGCCGACGGTGATTACCTGACGCCGAATACGCGAACGATGGCTCAAGGCGAGGCGTCGAAGGCCTTGCAGGTCTGATGGGCTTTGACTAAGCGGCGGCAGGCCTGATGGGCATCCTCCTCAGCCAGGCCGATGATCCTGGCCCGATATCCATGATGCCGGCCTTTTTTGCTGTGAGTAATGCTGATTTCACCGTCTGACACCAGTGTGCCAAGCCGGTTAACGGCTGTTTGGGCAACCTGCTGGGCCTTGGCTTGTTTGGAAAAGGCGCCCAACTGGATGCCCCAATTATCATCCTCGCGATCCCCGGCGGTCTCGTCGTCATCGTCCATTTTATGAGGCTGGCGCGCCGGTTTTGGTTGTGTCGCCACCAGCTTGCGCTGTTTTCCCGCCTGCATGGCTTTTAACACGGCTTTTAATTCGGTCGGATTTTCGGTGTTGACCTCGGTCTCGTCTTTCTGCTCCGGCATTTCAGCCATATCGACGCCCGAGGATCCCGGTGTGCGCAGGAAGCCCGCGTCCAAAAGCTTTGCCATTTGGCGATCGCGCGCAGCGGCGCTTTGCCCACCAAAAACCACGCCAATCAACCGTCGACCGTTCCGTTTGGCCGAGGCCACCAGATTGAATCCCGACGCGGCGATAAAGCCGGTCTTGATCCCATCCGCACCTTGATAATGTTCCATCAGGTGGTTGTGCGTGGTCATCAGATTGCCGTTATAGGAAAAAGTCCGCGTTGCAAAATAATGATATTCCTTGGCGTGATTGTGGATCAAAGCGCGCGCCAAGGTTGCCATATCCCGCGCCGAACTGACTTGTCCCAGATTTGGCAGGCCTGAGGCATTGCGAAATTGCGTCTGGGTCATTCCCAGTTCTCGGGCCTTGCGGGTCATGCGTTCGGCAAAGCTTGGCTCGCTGCCACCCAGAAATTCGGCGACGGTGACGGCTGCGTCATTGGCGGATTTGGTCACCAAACCCAAAACAGCATCCTCGACTTCCAGAGTTTGCCCAGCAGCCAGTCCAAGCTTCGACGGCGCCTGGGCGGCGGCATGGGCGGAGACGGGCATATGGTCGGTAAGATGAACCCGCCCGGCATCCAATTCGTCAAAAAGCAGGTAAAGGGTCATCATCTTTGTCAGCGAGGCCGGGTAATTCCGGCTATCAGCATTGACGGAGTGCAAAACCTCGCCGGAATCGGCGTCAACAACCAAAGACGCATAGCGCGCATAGGCAGGAAAAGCCCCCAAACTCAGGGCTATGGCTGCAATCGGCAGGGCCCGGTGCATAAACCGAACGGCGACCTTAGCCAGAGATATTTGGAAAAACGAAAGAATATTGTTCAGGGTCTTACCACACTTCAATCAGTTGGTGGGCCAATTCACCCGATGCTTGGGTGCCAAGCGCCAGGATCGGACCAACGATGTTTCGATCCCGAAGTTTAACCGAAAAGCCGGGATCACCATAAAAAATACCGGGATTCCTGTCCATAGATTGCATGGGGTGTGGGGCAAGTTTTCCACATAAATCGCTCCAGCGATCCTGTGGCGAAAAAATACGAAAGATAAAAATGCTGCAGTGCAAAAAAATTATTGACGAGGGCCAGGTGGTGATGCAAATTTCACCGAAATGCTGCACTGCAACATAGCGTAACGCGCAGGTTGGCAGCTGAAAATTCGGAACTGCTTTATCTGACCTAAAGGAAGAGAAAAATGACCGTATCGAAGACTGTTAAGACTGTTGCCGCCCCCGCTCTTGATGCGGTTAAGCAGATTGAAGAGGCCGTAGCTGTGCATGCTGAGTCGCTTGAGAATGTTGTGAAAGCCGGAGCCGAGGTGGCCACCAAGAATGTCGACAAGGCGATTACTTATACCAAAGAACAGGTTAATGCCGCTGTGAAGGCCGGTTCAGAGGCGCTCAAGGGTTATGAGGGCTTGGTTGAATTCAACAAAGCCAATATCGAGGCCATTGTAAAATCGTCGAATATCGTTGCGCGCGGGACTCAGGAGCTGTCCAAAGTTGTCGCGTCGCTGGCCCAGCAGTCCATTGACGGTTCCGTGGCTGCCGGCAAGGCTTTGATTGGTGCCAAGACCTTGCAAGAAGTGATCGATCTGTCTTCGTCTTTAGCCAAAGCCAATTTTGATCGCATTTTTGCCGAAGGCAGCCGCTTGGGTCAATTGTCCAGCAAAATCGCTTCTGACGCCTTTGCTCCTCTGAGCCAACGGGTTGAAGCTGCGGTGCAGACGCTGAAGAAAGCCGCCTGATCGGATTTTTTCCAAAAGAACTATTCGCCCGGCCTTGAAGCCGGGTAGAATTCGCAATAGCCCGGTGGGGTAAATCCCACCGGGCTATTGTTTTTTTTAGAGAAAGAGGCAACGGTAATGAGGTTCCGGCGAAAAGGGGACTTTTCCGCAGACGGTTCGCACCAATATGATAGATGCGGCCGGACCAAGTTACCGGGGAATCGAGAGAACAAGATGAGTGGTGGCAAGGACGACAAGACCCACGACGATAATCCGCAGACCGGGGTGGTCATTAAAACCAGACCCAAGACCAAGCGGCCATCGATGTACAAGGTGCTCATGTTGAATGACGACTACACGCCGATGGAGTTTGTCGTCCATGTGCTCGAGCGGTTTTTTGGCAAGAACCGGGATGAAGCGACACGGATCATGCTTCACGTCCATCAACGCGGGGTTGGCGTCTGTGGCGTTTTTACCTACGAGGTTGCCGAAACAAAAGTGACCCAGGTCATGGATCTGGCACGGCAAAACCAACATCCTCTGCAATGTACCATTGAGAAGGAATGAAAGCCGATGCTGTCCAGGAATCTTGAACAGAGCCTGCACCGTGCTCTCGCCCTGGCCTCAGAGCGTCGGCACGAATATGCGACTCTCGAGCATCTTCTGCTGTCTTTGACCGAGGATCAGGATGCGATTGCGGTGCTGAGGGCCTGCAATGTTGAGCTTGACCGATTGCGCCGTGACCTCACCGATTTTGTTGATGGTGCTCTGGCTGACCTTGTGACCCAGCGGGTGGGTGATCCCAAGCCCACGGCAGGATTCCAGAGGGTGATCCAGCGGGCGGCGATTCATGTACAGTCCTCGGGCCGCGAAGAGGTGACCGGCGCCAATGTGGTTGTCGCTTTATTCTCTGAACGCGAAAGTCACGCCGTTTATTTCCTGCAACTGCAGGATATGACCCGCTTGGATGCAGTTAATTATATCTCCCATGGTATCGCCAAGGCGGCCGGACGTAGTCAGGGGCGTCCGGTGCATGGCGCTGACGAAGATGCGAAAGGGGAGAATGTCGTTAAGAAAGGGCAAGAGGCTCTGGGTGCCTATTGCGTTAATCTCAACCGCAAGGCCTCACAAGGAAAAATCGACCCATTGATTGGTCGTGAGCCCGAAATTGAACGTACCATCCAGATCCTTTGTCGCCGCTCTAAGAACAATCCGCTCTATGTTGGTGATCCTGGCGTTGGAAAAACGGCAATTGCCGAGGGGCTGGCCCGGCGCATTGTTAAAGGCGAGGTGCCGGAAGTTCTGTTGAATGCCACCATTTTTTCTCTCGACATGGGGTCTTTGCTTGCAGGAACGCGCTATCGTGGCGATTTCGAGGAACGTTTAAAGGCGGTGGTGGCCGAACTGGAAGCCCTTGAGGGCGCTATTCTGTTTATCGATGAGATCCATACGGTGATTGGTGCCGGGGCAACCTCGGGCGGTTCGATGGATGCGTCTAATCTTTTAAAGCCCGCCTTGGCGGCAGGGGTGCTGCGCTGTATCGGCTCGACCACTTATAAGGAATATCGCAGTCATTTTGAAAAAGACCGGGCCTTGGTTCGTCGCTTTCAAAAAATTGATGTGAACGAACCCTCGCTTGAGGATGCCGTCAAAATCCTTCATGGCCTGAAGCCCTATTATGAGGCGCATCATCACGTGCGCTATACCAATGATGCGATTCGTGCCGCGGTGGATCTGTCGGTGCGCTATATCAGTGATCGTAAGCTGCCTGACAAGGCGATTGATGTCATCGATGAGGTCGGGGCTGCGCGTATGCTGCTGCCAGAATCGAAAAGGCGCAAAACGGTGACGGTTCGTGATGTCGAGGAAATCGTTGCCAAAATTGCCCGGGTACCGCCGAAAAGCGTCTCAGCCAATGATATGGAGGTCCTGAAAACGCTGGAACGCGATTTGAAGACCATGGTGTTTGGTCAGGATCGTGCCATTGAAGCCCTGGCCAGTGCGATTAAACTGGCGCGTGCCGGGCTGCGTGAACCGGAAAAACCGATCGGCTGCTATCTCTTTTCGGGGCCGACGGGGGTCGGGAAAACCGAAGTGGCCCGCCAGCTGTCGGTGATCTTGGGGATTGAACTGATCCGTTTTGACATGTCTGAATATATGGAACGTCATTCGGTATCGCGTCTGATTGGCGCGCCCCCGGGCTATGTCGGATTTGATCAAGGGGGGTTGTTGACGGACTCGGTTGACCAACATCCCCATGCGGTGCTGTTGCTTGATGAAATTGAGAAGGCCCATCCGGACCTTTTCAATATCCTGCTGCAGGTTATGGATCATGGAAAATTGACGGACCATCATGGTAAGACCATTGATTTCCGCAATATCATCCTGATCATGACTACCAATGCCGGGGCGTCCGACATGGCCAAGCCGGCCATCGGATTTAATCGGGAAGGCCGTGAAGGGGATGATCACGACGCTATTCAAAAGCTGTTTACGCCCGAATTCCGCAATCG
Source organism: Rhodospirillaceae bacterium (assembly GCA_013349735.1). Classification (GTDB taxonomy): domain Bacteria; phylum Pseudomonadota; class Alphaproteobacteria; order Rhodospirillales; family Magnetospirillaceae; genus DUZF01. The sequence goes on along the minus strand of DUZC01000006.1, from coordinate 8,535 downwards.
TCTTGATGCCATTATCGGTTTTGCCGCCCTTAGCCCCGAAGTGGTGTCGCGCGTTGTCGATAAGTTTATTATGCAGCTCGAGGCTCAGCTGGGAGATCGTGACGTCGTCATCGAATTGACCGATGCCGCGCGGGCATGGCTGGCGGAAAAAGGCTATGACAAATTATACGGTGCCCGGCCGCTATCTCGGGTCATCCAGGAACACATCAAAAAGCAACTGGCGGAAGAACTGCTGTTTGGCCGTTTGGCCAAGGGCGGCTTGGTCAAAGTCGATGTTAAGGAAGCAAAACTCAGTTTTGATTTTCATGATGGCGGACGAAAGCTTAGCAAAGAACCGGAATTAGTTGATTAAGCCGAAGCGGCCGGCTCGGTAGCGATGGCATCGGGGGAGGCAGGGGGCGTGACGGCTGTGTTTGGCGCGGGTTCGCCCGTGGCTGTTTCGGTTTCGGCCTTGCCGTTTTGCTGTTCTCGTCGCATGGCGCGCAGGCGTTGATCAATCACCAGCACGTCGCTTCGCAGACCTTCTATGTGTTTGCTGACGTCGGCCCGATCTTTGTGCCATGTCTCAGTTAAATCGGTAATGCGTTTCTCCAGGCCGTCCGTCGCCTCAGTAAGGCGACGATGGTTTTCGCTTTGCATCGCCGATTTCATTTTTTCTACTTCTTCAATCAAGTCTCGCTTGATCCATCTCAGCCTTTTGTCGACTTCGGCTTCGACTTTTTTTTGCCCCTCTTCGATGTCTGCTTGAATTTCAATCTTCAGTTCATAGGCGCTTTTAACCAGCGATCCAACGTAAACAATCAAGACACCGCCAATCACCAGAACCATCCCGGCGACAATAGTGATTAATGTAATTGTCCAAAAGTCCATACTGGCTATTTATGTCCATGATCAAAGTATTTGTTTAAACTAATCAGCCTCATCTGTAGCATTGGGAATGCTAATATTAAAGCGTTCTGGCGTGTCGGCCAGCATTTGAATGGCGAGTGTGCCGTTTCCTGATCTTACGATCAATTCACAGAACCACTGGTCATCATCAATTTTCATCGGCGTACCCAACGATATTCCATGTACCAGTTCTACATCCATGCTGATGCTATGGTTATCGAGGAAACTAACGGATGCCACTGTCTTCGCTTTTTTCATAAAACCCTCCCGCTGCTTAGATCCCTTTTCTTTAGCTGTCCATCAAGGCCGTTAGCGCGGGAAGATATGAACCGCGACCCGACGGTTGATGGCCTGATTGGCTGGCAAGGGATTGTTATTGACGTCCCGGTTCGAAACGCGGGGTCTGGTATCCGCCAGACCCTCTGCAGCCAGTCGGGTCGGATCCATGCCATTCATTATAAAGAAACGAACGACCATGGTGGCTCGTGCGGCGGAAAGTTCCCAGTTGGAGGGATAGACGGGGGTGCTGACCGGTGTGTCATCCGTATGTCCCTGGACTTCCACCTGAAATGCCGAATAGCGCGGTGCGTTCAAAGTTTGAGCCAATTGCGAAAGGGTTGGCACAAATTCTTCTTTAAGCTTAGCCGTGCCGGGCTCAAAAAAAGTGCCGGCATCGAAATCAAGAACCAAGCCCCGGTTGTCTGAGCCGATAGACACCTGATTGTCATCAACTTTCAGTCCCTTGAGGACTTGGCCAACGTCAGACTTCAAATCCTGCAAAGGCTTGGCGGTCTCGCGCTTGCCAATATCCTGGGCCATTCCCCCTTGCACTTGTTCATATTTCACGGGGTCGATATGGGACATAGAGATCATCAGCACAAAAAAAGCCATGAGCAGGGTAATCATGTCCGCATAGGACATCAGCCAATCTTCTTTTTCCTCGGGCGGCTTGATGTTGAATTTATCGGCGGACATATTTTTTGACCCTTATCAGCCTTTGTCTCTCAACATCTTGTCGATATCAAAATGGAGAGCCGGATCAAGGAAGCTGTTCATTTTATCTTGGATGTAGCGCGGGCTGCGGCGTTCCGCCAGCAGGGCCAGCCCTTCGGCGACCAGATATTGACGAAAGCGGATAATTTCCTGCCTTTGCTGAACCTTGCTGGCGGTTGGCATCAGCAGAATGCGAGCAAATGTAACACCGTAAAGCGTTCCCAACAGCCCAACCGCCATGCCGGGACCGATCTTCGAAGGATCGGACCCCATGTGATCGAGCATAATCACCAAACCAACCAAGGTGGCGATCATTCCAAAAGCTGGGGCGTTGCCAGCCATATTGCGAAGTATTTCTGCTGGCACCAACTGGCGATGAAAAGTCGTTTCGATGGTATTGGACAGAATGTCGCGCACCTCTTGGCCGGTATAGCCGGAAATAACCAGATCAATGCCAAAGGCGATAAACTTGTCCTGGCCGCGGAGCTTCTTTGCATCCGCTTCCAGAGCGGGCAATCCGGATTTTTGCACCATGTAACCCCAGCGAATGGTGCGTCCCACCTCGCTGGTCAACATGCCGCGTCCAATCTTTTGGGTAAAAAAGATTGATGCCGAAATCTTCAAAGCCTGCATGACATAGCGTGGTTCAAAGGCGACGAAGGTAGCGGCCCCGGTTCCGCCGATCACCATGATGAACCCGGCGGCATGCAGAAAGACCAAGTAATTGTCGGTATTTAGGACGATTGACCCGAGGAACAATCCGATGCCGAACAGAAAGCCGAGGAGGGTAGGAAGCGACATAGACTCTAGCGCCTCTAATTGATTAATCGCCTACATTGTGGGGCATAAAGATCTATCCGGCAATAAGAACGACCAAATTAAGGGGCAGCCGGTCGGTTCAGCTCCAATGCCACTTCAACAATTTCACCTTCGATCAGGCGCGTCCGCTTGAAGCCTAGTCCTTCGACAAATTTGAGCATACGAATGTTGTCGTGCAGCACTTGGCCGACAATCTCTCCGGTGCCGCGGGCTTTGCAGTACCGGATCATCTTTTGCATCAATTTCCGGCCCAGTCCCGAGGCTTTCAGGTCTGAGCGCACCACCACGGCAAATTCGGCCTTTTCATTATCTGGATCACAATTGGTTCGCACGACGCCCCAGGTTTCGCTGACCTCTTCGTCAAGGGGAATGGCAATAAAGGCCATTTCCCGGTCGTAATCGATTTGGGTCAGGCGGGCCATTTCCGAATGAGGCAATTCGCCAACCAGACCAAAAAAGCGGAAACGGATATCCTCTGGGGTTAGTTTGGAAACGAAGACATGATGGTTCGGTTCGTCTTCGGGACGAATCGGACGCACAATGACCTTTTTTCCGTCATTGAGGACAAAAATTTCCTCAAGATCCTTGGGGTAGGGACGGATCGCCAGTCGGTCGGCGCTGTCAACAATCGGTGCCACCTTGATCACCGCATCAACCGCAATAACGCCATCGGCGTCGGCGAAAAGCGGATTGATGTCCAGTTCAATGATCTCAGGGATGTCGATTATCAATTGCGAGATTTTCATCAGGGACAGGCAAATGGCGTCGATATCAGCGGCAGGGCGGTCGCGATAGCCATGCAACAGCTTGGATATGCGGGTCCTATCGATCATTTCGCGGGCCAGACTGGTATTCAGCGGCGGCAAACCAAAGGTGAAATCATGGATCACCTCGACGGCCGTGCCGCCTTGGCCGAACATCAAAACCGGACCAAAAATTGGATCTGTCGATACGCCGATAATGATCTCGTGAGCGCCAGCCCGGCTGGCCATGCGCTGTACAGTAAACCCGTCAATCCGCGCTTCGGGGAATTTCTCGGCAACGGTCTCGCGCATTAGATTCCCGGCCTTCTCCACCTCAAAAGGACCGGACAGATTAAGAACCACGCCACCGACATCGGACTTATGGCTGATATCACGAGACAGAATCTTTAACGCGACGGGACCACCCAGGCGGGTAGCGATGCGGCTGGCTTCGGACGGGCTTCGCGCAATATGCGTTTCTACGGTTGGGATGCCATAGGCGGCCAGGACCGCTTTGGCATCCGGTTCGCCCATGAAGGCATTGCCGCTGGCCAAGGTCTTTTCAACGATTTGCCGGGCAGTTTCGGTTGATGGGATAAAATCGGCCAGGGCAGAAGCCGGCGTTTCCATCAACATTTCCTGGTTCTTACGATATTTAACCAGATGCATAAAGGCATGGACGGCGGCCCCAGGGGTTTCATAAGCTGGAATGCCGGCTTCACGGAGCAGTCTGCGCGCGGGTCCGACTTTTTCCTGACCGATCAGGCAGGTCATTGCATTGGCGCGGTTGGCCTTTACGGATTTGATGATTTTTTCGGCAATTTCAACCGACGAAGAAATAGCCGCCGGCGCATGCAGTGCCAAAACCGAGTCGATTTCCTGGGTCTGGAAAAGGATGTCCAGGGCTTTCGCATAGCGGTCACCGTCGGCATCAGCCAGGATATCAACCGGGTTGTCTCGTGACCAGCCGGCCGGTAGCACCGCATCCAGTTTCGCTTTGGTTTCCTCGGACAATTCGGCCAAGGTTCCGCCCACTTCGATCAATTCATCGACCGCCATGACGGCGATGCCACCGCCGTTGGACACTAACCCCAATCGGGTGCCGCGCGGTGGCCGTGATCGCGATAGCGTTTCCACCGCCGTGAACATTTCTTCAAGCTCATAAACGCGCAACATGCCGGCCCTGCGCAAGGCGGCGTCGTATATCGCATCAGACCCCGCCAGGGCACCGGTATGGGATTGTGTGGCGCGTGCGCTTTCCGAGACCCGGCCCGCTTTGATGGCGATAACCGGCTTGTTCCGGGCGGCGGCGCGGGCGGCGGACATGAAGTTCCGCCGTTCATGTATAGATTCGATGTAGAGAAGAATCGCTCTGGTGCTGGGGTCAGAGCCAAGAAAATCAAGGACATCGCCGAAATCAAGGCCGGCGCAGTCACCCAGTGAGATAAAGTGAGAAAAGCCAATCCCCTTGGGGCGGGCCCAGTCAAGCACAGCATTGCTTAAGGTGCCGGATTGGGAAACAAAAGCGATCCGACCGGATATCGGGGCATGAGGGGTAACGCTGGCGTTCAAGCCGGCCGAGGGGACGATCAGACCCAGGGTGTTGGGACCAAGAATCCGCATATTGTGGCGTTTGGCCTCTTCCATCATACCGGCCTGCAAACTGCGCCCATCAAGGCCCAGGGTCGTGGTCATGCCACTGGCCATCACGACAGCCGCATTGGTTCCTCTTTGTCCTAAAAGGCGGATCTCGTCCGTCACAAATTTGCCGGGAACGCACAGGACGGCCAGATCGGGGACCACGGGCAGACTGGCGACGTCCGGGTAGGCTAAAACCCCGGCAACCGCCTGGCGTTTGCGGTTGACCGGCATGATTGGGCCCGTGAATCCACCGTTCAACAGGTTCCGCATGACCAAACTGCCAAGGGAGTTTTGGCGGTCCGTGGCGCCAATGACGGCAACGGAACGGGGATGAAACAAGTGATTCAGATTACGGACGCTCATTCATACCTCGTCGGGCGAAACTTCGTCAGCCAGTCTTCCGGCCAAACTATCCGCGTAGCTCGCGGTTACCCGATCAGGATAGACTGTTTATTGTGCGGTGCAACAAAAACTCCCGCACCCACCACATATTGTAACAATCTGGGAAGTCCGAGCAGGTCTGGGGGATTTTTCATTTTAAAGTACAGGGCGACGGTTTCAACCGCCGCGCTGACCTTTGAGCATGTCGGTGACGGTAACACCCAGGCGATCTTCCACCACGACCACTTCCCCGCGGCCCACCAGCATTTTATTGACGAAAAGATCGATCGGTTCATTAATTTTTCGGTCCAGTTCGACCACCGCGCCGCGTCCCAGCTTCAAAAGCTGCTTGACCTGCACATTGGCATGCCCCAAGACCGCGTAAAGTTCCACCTGGATGTCGTACGCGGCTTCACGCCCGACACCGCTGGCGCCTAACATAACTTCTGCCAAAGAATCATTGTCGTCAGCCATGGCACTCTACCCCGGGAAATATTGGAATATATTGTAGCCTCTTGTCGATCATTGTCACCATATAGATGAATTGGTGGAGATTTGATGAACATTTCACAAAAATCAGCGACCATCCTTTTCGACCTCGACGGAACCCTGGTGGATAGCGTTCCAGATATGCTGACGGCCATGAACCGTTCTCTGGTCGAACTGGGGCGCCCGGCTGTATCAGCGTCCGCCTTGCGCGGATGGGTGGGGGACGGCGTCGCAACTTTGATCCGGCGCGCTTTGATTGCCACGGGCGGACTGTCCGATGACCTTGTTCAGACCATGCAGGCTGCTTATTTGCGCAATTATGACGGGCATACGGCGGACGAGAGCCGCCCTTATCCCGAGGTCGAAAATGTTTTGCACCAACTCAGCGCTGAGGGATACAGGCTGGCCGTTTGCACGAACAAACCGACTTCTCTCTCTTTGCAAATGTTGGAGTCACTGGGTTTGCGGGCGTTGTTTTCGGCGGTGGTTGGCGGCGATGCCGTTCCACAACGCAAACCCGATCCCGGTCATCTTTTGGTGGCCTTGGCGGCTGCCGGCGGTGACCGGGACCATGTGGTAATGGTCGGCGACAGCATCAATGACGTGGAGGCGGCCCGCGCAGCTGGGATCCCCGTGGTAGCCGTCTCGTTTGGCTATTCGCGCCGGCCCCCGGCAGAGCTGGGGGCTGATCTGCTGATTGATCACTTTTCTGTTTTACCCGATGCCGTCAGACGCTTTTTCTAAGCCCATTGCGCAGTCCAAACGCTGTGGGGACTGTATGACGCTCTGTCCTTGGTGCGGCAGTCGGCGTTGGCAAGTGCGGGAAAGGGGCTGTGGCAGCGCGCCTACCGGCCTTGGTGCCAAGGCTTGCCGCAAGGCCAAACGGCTCTTCGGTGTGCCCTGTCCGGTTTGCCAAAATGCAGGTGACAAGCCGCTTCAGGAATAAATTCAAGGTGGAGCTTTCTCAGCCGATTCAGGCCCTGGCAGGCGGTTGCTGGCCGTAAAGGGGTTAAAATGCCGTTCCGCTAGCGCCACCCATGCCAGCGCACCCAGATGGGGTATATGAAAATAGAGGCGTGGTTTGTCCGGAACGGTCGGCAACATAAACCCGGTCGGCAGATCGCCGGTGCTGGTGGCGTAATAGCCGCCATCCGCTGATCTTTGGGCCAGGATGGCATCCCGCAAGCGTGCCGCACGGTCGGTCGCCCCCCGTAATTCCGCCAACAATGCCGCTTGAGCGGTTCCTTCGGTCCAGATGCCATTGCCAGCTTCACTATAGGCAAAGCCATTCTTAAACTTAAGGCGCGCTTCCCCCGGAAGCTGCGTATCAAGCCCGGGGGCCCCGTAAATCGCCAAAAGGGGCCAGATTTGCGCATCCAAAGCCAAAAAAGGGTTACGGCTTTTGCCATCCTCGCTGATTCCGGCGGCGTAGCAACGACAGCTGTCGTCCCACATTGCCTTTACCATGGCCGCGGCCTTCTGGCTTTGGACAAGCCAGGCCGGATCGCCGCTGCGTTTGGCCAGCAAGGCAAAGGCGGCGGCAAGGTCGGTATTATGTTCGGTGGACGTCCAGGTGACGGTCTCGGGCGTCGGTTCATGGCCAAACATGCCGCCGGAAAAGCCGGCGGCTGGATTTCGATCCAAGCGGCTGGTGACCCATCGCCCGATCCTTTGCGCGCCGGCGGTATAGACAGCGCCATCCGACTCACGATCCAAACTGAGAAGCGCCAGCATGGCCCAAGCCAGATTGCCGCTGTCGCTTCCTACCTGATAGCGATCTTCGACCCAGCGATTTTGGTCGCTATCCCACCATCCCGCCAGTTTAAGCGGGCCATCGGCGATTGGTCCGGCAGCATATCCATTGCGCAGTCGGCCATCATGCCAAAAGCGGTCGCGCTCCAAGGCGGCCAGGATGGCGTCGCCAATTCGTCGGGCCTGATGACGGTGGCCACAGCCGACCAGGGCGATGGCGGCGACGGCATTGTCATAAAGAAACGCCACGTTTTTCAAGGGTCCGGGTTGGGCATCGGGATAGCTGGCCAGCCACACCGGCCCGGCCGGCATGGCGTCGATCTGTCGCCTCAGGGCAGTACAGGCGTCAGGGACTGTGGCGGCGGAAACCTCCGCAGCGAACCCGATCAGAAGCGCGACCGAACCAAGCAGGCCGCGAAATGATAGCCGTGATAACTGGCGCAAAGATCAGTTCCTGTCTTATCGTCGGGCAAATGGCTTTAGAGTTGGTCCGATGCGCCTCTTTCTTATTCTTTTTTTGATCAATGCGACAGCATGGGCCGAAACGCCGTCGGGAAGCCCCTTCGCTTTACGCCAAATGGGGGTCAGGATAGAAAAGCCGGCGGGCGATGGAGTCCATTTTTCCCAAGGCTCCGGCGTTTTTGTCGGCGAGGGAATGGTATTAACCGCGGCCCATGTCGTTCGGCCGGATCCGGCCCGCCGCCAGGTTATCGTCTTGCTGGGTGGTTGGCGTCTGGATGCTGCCCTTGTTGACGGTGCGCAGGATGATGATCTTGATCTGGCCTTAATCCAGATTCCGCCTCAAGCCATGTCCATTGCCCATCAGCCG
>DUZC01000005.1 GCA_013349735.1 Rhodospirillaceae bacterium | reverse complement strand
GATGGCAAGCGCCTCGACAGCCTGCATGACAGCTGCGTACGGGCTCTTACGCTGGTCTAGCTTTTCTCGTAACGCCGCCACCACATGGACTGCCTCGGCCAGCAATGATGAGGCCTCCCGAGGCGGTAAAATGGAAAGAAATTCAAGGATAAGAGGAAGATAATCAGGCAGTTCGGATGCCGAGATCTCGACCCCGTGCCGCTGGTATAGCGCGCCAAGGTCAACCATGGCTTGACCCCGGTCACGGGACTCACCGTGAATATGTTCGTAAATATGGAGAGAAAGGGAACGGTTGCGGTCGAACAAGTTTACATAGCGTTCTTGCGCTTCGAGAGGATCAAGTCCGGCAAGATTCTTCATGAAGTCGATGAGAGCGCGACGGGCGGTTTCTGGCAGAAGCTTTTCGCAGTCGACCGCATCGACAAGCTCGTCCATATGGTTTAGCAATTCCGGCTCCGGATAGGCGAGCAGAGCCGACAGCACCTTGAATGTTTTCATGATGCACCCTCCGTCGTCCGTTTTACCCCATGGGGATGTTGGGGCTTGCCGAACAGGCCAAACTCGCTAGCGCCGTTCGAGCAACCATTACCGAAACTGAAACCGCAGGAATTTCTCAGGTCAAAAGCGTTTTCAGCATATTCGCGGTGGGTTGTCGGAATGACGAACCGATCCTCGTAATTGGCGATCGCAAGGATCCGGTACATATCTTCGACCAGCGGCACATCAAGACCGACCTGATTGAGAATGGCCGGTGTATCGATTCCACCGACATGCCGGCCGCGCATGAAGGCGCGCATGGCGAGAAGCCTCTCAAGGGCCAGCTTGACCGGCTTCTCATCGCCGGCCGTCAGCATGTTGGCGAGATATCTAAGCGGAATTCTGAGTTTCGAAACATCCGGGATGACCCCGTTATCGCCGAGCAACCCGGCTTCCGCTTTTGCCTGGATCGGCGATAGAGGAGGAATGTACCAGACCATCGGCAAGGTTCGGTATTCCGGATGCAACGGAAAGGCGATCTTCCAATCAATGGCCATCTTGTAGACCGGCGACTGGCGCGCTGCTGTCAGCCAGGAGTCTGGCATGCCATCCGCCCGCGCTTGTTCAATGACCTTGGGATCGTTCGGGTCGAGGAAAATGTCGAGCTGGGCCTGATAAAGATCTGCTTCGTCGGGAGCGCTAGCAGCCGCCTCGATGCGGTCGGCATCATAGAGCATGACACCGAGATAGCGGATGCGTCCGACGCATGTTTCAGAACATACGGTCGGCTGGCCTGCCTCGATGCGGGGATAGCATAAGATACATTTTTCTGCTTTACCGCTTTCCCAGTTGTAATAGATTTTTTTATAGGGGCAGGCGCTGACGCACATCCGCCAACCGCGACATTTGTCCTGGTCGATCAGGACAATCCCGTCTTCTTCCCGCTTATAGATGGATCCCGAAGGGCAGGCGGCGACGCAAGCCGGATTAAGGCAGTGCTCGCAGAGCCTGGGAAGATACATCATGAAGGTGTTTTCAAACTGTCCGAAAATCTCTTTCTCGATCGCCTCGAAGTTTTGATCCTGGCCGCGCTTTGAAAATTCGCCGCCCAGAATTTCTTCCCAGTTCGGACCCCATTCGATCTTTTCCATTTGTTGCCCGGTGATCACCGAGCGCGGTCGCGCGGTCGGCGCCGCCCGGCTCAGACCGGCCGTCTGCAAATGGGCATAGTCGAAGGAGAAAGGCTCGTAATAGTCATCGATTTCCGGCATATCCGGATTCATGAAAATCTTGGCCAATACCCGGAACTTGCCGCCGAGACGCGGCGTCAATTTACCGTTGGCCTGACGGTTCCAGCCACCATTCCATTTTTTTTGATTTTCCCAGTCCTTGGGATAACCGATCCCCGGTTTGGTCTCGACATTGTTGAACCAAGCGTATTCGACCCCGTCGCGGCTGGTCCATACGTTCTTGCAGGTGACCGAGCAGGTATGGCAGCCAATACATTTGTCGAGATTAAGCACCATGGCGATTTGGGCACGGATCTTCATGACCGGGCGCTCCCTGATAGGGCGGCAAGCGCTGGCTCTTCGGCGCGCGGGCCTTCCAGCCAGTCGATCTTGTCCATCTTGCGGATGACAACAAATTCGTCGCGATTGGCACCCACCGTGCCGTAGTAATTGAAACCATAGGAGAGTTGGGCATAGCCGCCGATCATATGGGTCGGCTTCGGGCAGACCCGGGTCACGGAATTGTGGATACCGCCGCGCTTGCCGGTGATTTCGCTGCCGGGCACGTTGACGATTTTTTCCTGCGCGTGATACATCATGCACATTCCGGCCGGGACCCGCTGACTTACCACGGCGCGAGCGGTAAGCGCGCCATTGGCGTTGAAAGCTTCAATCCAATCATTGTCGACGATATTGGCTGCTTGGGCGTCGATCTCGCTGATCCAGACGATCGGCCCGCCGCGCGATAACGTCAGCATCAACAGGTTATCGGTATAGGTACTGTGAATGCCCCATTTCTGATGCGGGGTAATAAAGTTGAGCACCAAGGATTTGCGGTGATCCGCAAGACGTTCCCGGATTGGCTTCACGGTCTTGGTGTCGATCGGCGGGCGGTAAACAGCGAGCGCCTCACCAAAACCGCGCATCCATTTGTGATCCTGATAAAATTGCTGACGGCCGGTCAGGGTGCGCCACGGGATCAGTTCGTGGACATTGGTGTAGCAGGCGTTGTAGCTGACATGTTCGCTTTCCAAGCCACTCCAGGTTGGCGAAGAAATGATCTTCCTTGGTTGCGCCTGGATGTCACGGAAGCGGATCTTGTCGTCCTCACGCGGCCTGGCAAGATGCGTGTGTTCCCGGCCGGTCATCTTGCCCAGCGCTTCCCAGGCCTTAACCGCGACCTCGCCATTGGTTTCCGGCGCGAGGCTGAGGATCACTTCGGCGGCATCGATGTCGCTCTCGATTCTTGCCTGGCCCAGGCCGGCTCCCGGCGTGGTGACGACGCCGTTGAGCTGCTTCAGGAAAGCCACCTCATGCTGGGTTTTCCAGCCAATGCCTTTGCCACCATTGCCGAGGCTCTCCATCAACGGGCCGAGCGACGTAAACTTGGCGTAAGTCTCGGGATAGTTGCGCTCGACCACAGTAACGGACGGCATTGTCTTGCCCGGGATCGGTGGGCATTCGCCCTCTTTCCAGTCGGCCACGATCATCGGCTGCGCCAACTCGCCGGGCGTGTCATGCAGGATCGGCGTCAACACCACATCGCGCTCCCGCCCGAGATGACCCACGGCGACTTCGGAAAATTTGCCGGCGATGTTTTTGTAAATGTCCCAATCTGTCCGTGACTCCCAGGCCGGATCAACGGCCGCCGAGAGCGGATGAATGAAAGGATGCATATCCGAGGTATTAAGGTCGTGCTTTTCGTACCAGGTGGCGGTCGGCAGAACGATATCGGAATAGACGCAGGTGGTGGACATGCGGAAGTCGAGCGTCACCAGCAAGTCGAGCTTGCCGGTCGGCGCTTCGTCGTGCCAGCGGACCTCATCCGGTTTTGTGCCGCCTTCCTGGCCGAGGTCCTTGCCGAGCACACCGTGATCGGTACCAAGAAGATATTTGAGGAAATATTCATGCCCTTTGCCGGACGCCCCCAACAGGTTGGATCGCCAGACGAACAAATTGCGCGGATGGTTGACCGGTGCGTCCGGATCTTCGGCGGCGAATTTTATGGCGCCCGAGGTAAGGCTTTCGACGACATAGGCCGGCACCTCTTTCCCTGCCGCCTCTGCGGCAGCGGCAATGCGCAGGGGATTGGCGTCAAGTTGCGGGGCCGACGGCAACCATCCCATGCGTTCGGCTTTGACATTGTAATCGATCAGGCTTTTCGGATAGTCGGCCGGGTTGGCCAATGGCGAGAGGATTGCCGTCGGATCGAGCTTCTCGTAACGCCACTGAGAGCTGTGAGCGTAGAAGAACGAGGTTGAATTCATCTGACGCGGTGGACGGTTCCAGTCCAGGGCAAAGGCCAAGGCTGTCCAGCCGGTCTGTGGCCGAAGTTTTTCCTGCCCGACATAGTGCGACCATCCGCCGCCCGACTTGCCGATGCAGCCGCACATCACCAGGAGATTGATGATCCCCCGGTAGATCATATCCATGTGATACCAGTGATTGAGTCCGGCCCCGAGTATGACCATGGACTTTCCCTCGGTCTTGTCGGCGTTTTCGGCGAATTGGCGGGCAACCGCGATGATCTGTTCACGATCGACACCGGTTACCGCCTCGGCCCATGCCGGCGTGTAGGGCACATCGTCGTCATAGCTCGCCGCGACATTGCCGCCGCCGAAGCCCCGGTCGATGCCGTAATTGCCGGCGAGAAGATCGAAGACAGTGGCAACCAAGACCTCGCCAGTCTGCGTCATGACCTTGCGGACCGGTAGCTGGCGCTCGATAACGTCCTGATGGTTGGTGGCATGGAAGGAATCGGGGGCGGTGCCGCCAAAATAGGGAAAAGCCACCGGTACGAGCGCATCTTGGGTCTGGTCAAGCGACAAAACGAGTGAGGCGTCGCGCCCCTCACGGGCGTCTTTCTCTTCGACATTCCACTTGCCGCTTTCGCCCCAGCGAAAGCCGATCGAGCCGTTGGGCACAACCAAGGAGCCGTCAGCGCGGTCGAACCCGAGTGTTTTCCAGGCAGGATTGTTGCTCTGACCGAGTGCGCCATCGAGATCGGCGGCCCGCAGATAGCGGCCCGGAACATAGCGATCCCCCTCCTTGTCCAAAACGACCAGCATCGGCAGATCGGTCAGGCGCCGGCAATAGTCGTCGAAATAGGCGCTGCGGCCGGCAAGGTGAAATTCCTTGAGGATGACATGCCCCATGGCCATAGCGAGCGCCGCATCGGTGCCCTGTTTGGGGTGCATCCAGAGGTCGGCGAATTTCGCAGCTTCACTATAGTCCGGACAGATGACGACCGATTTGGCGCCTTTATAGCGAACCTCAGTATAGAAATGGGCGTCAGGTGTGCGCGTCTGCGGGACGTTCGAACCCCAGAGGATGAGGAATGTCGAATTGTACCAATCCGCGCTTTCCGGCACATCCGTTTGTTCGCCCCAGGTCTGCGGCGATGCAGGCGGCAAATCGCAATACCAATCATAGAAGCTCATGCAGACGCCGCCGATCAGCGACAGATAGCGGCTTCCGGCTGCGTAAGAGACCATCGACATGGCGGGGATCGGCGAGAAGCCCACGATCCGATCCGGGCCATATTTTTTCGCTGTGTAGACATTGGCCGCGGCAATGATCTCTTCGGCCTCGTCCCATTTCGCCCGAACGAAGCCGCCGAGACCACGAATGCTCTTGTAGGACTTTGACTTTACCGGGTCCTCGACGATCGCAGCCCAGGCTTCGACCGGCCCCTTGGTCGCCCGTTCGGCGCGCCACAGTTCGACGAGGGCGCGCCGGATCAGGGGATGCTTCACCCGATTGGCGCTGTAGAGATACCAAGAATAGCTGGCGCCACGCGCGCAACCGCGGGGTTCGTGATTGGGCAGATCGGGCCGGGTGCGTGGATAGTCCGTCTGTTGCGTCTCCCAGGTGACGATGCCGCCCTTTACATAGATCTTCCAACTGCAGGACCCTGTGCAATTTACCCCATGGGTAGAGCGCACGATCTTGTCGTGCTGCCAGCGGCCGCGATAACCCTCTTCCCATTTTCGATCCTCGTTGGTTACCACGCCATGGGCGCCCGAGAATGTCGAAATGTTCTTACGGAAGAAGGTCAGGCGATCAAGAAAGTGGCTCATGAAATTTCTCCGGACTAACCACGCGTCGGAACTAAGGATTCCTGATTTCTGCGCCAGGACGCAGATAGAACCACCAGTTGAGGAGCAAGCAAAAAGCATAGAAGACAGCAAAGCCGTACATCGCGAACTGCGGTGTTCCCGCCTTTATTTGGTCGCCGATAACAACAGGAGCGATAAAGGCACCATAGGCGGCAACTGCTGAGGTCCAGCCCAATACAGGGCCCGCTTGCTGACGATCAAAAATGACGCCAATTGTACGGAATGTTGAACCGTTACCGATTCCGGTTGCCGTAAACAACAGGATGAACAGTCCAAGAAAGGCTGGGAAATACTGCTCGGGGGTTGCCGACCCATAAGCCTGCATCATCACATAGCCGAGGGCAGCAGAGGCGATAACCATGACCGCTGAGATGATTTGAGTGACGATGGAGCCACCAGCCTTGTCGGATATCCAACCGCCGATGGGGCGTGACGCCGCACCAACAAAGGGGCCAATCCAGGAATAAGTCAGTGCTGAGACGGCGTTAGGGTTCTTGAGCGTGTGCTGCATGACGCCAGCTGCATCCGGTAGGTGGCTGATGCCAAAAATCACCGTTATGGCCAGCGGCAACACCATTGAAAATCCGATGAAGGAGCCAAAAGTCACGATGTAGAGCGCTGTCAGCGACCAGGTGTGTTTGTTTCTGAAAATCGCAAACTGCTTAACAACATTTTCTTTCATGGGGCCGAAGGCCGCCAGACGCATGGTCAGCACCGCCAGTCCGATATCCAGCGGAACCGCGACCCAAACGCTGAGAATGCCGAGCCCCGTCGGTGCCGGCAGATAGAGATAAAGCATGAAGATGGCGGGCAGGAATGCGAGGGTGTAGAGATACGCGATTTTTGTGAACGCCACGATCGGGCTACCTGCTTCGGGGGAAACAGTTTTCAAATTATTCATGCCGAACCAGCACAGCACCCCAAGCGGCACCAGTGACAAAACCCAAGCGAAACCGGCGTTCTGTATCCATGTGGGGGTACCGGCGGGGATTTTGCCGAATATCCAGCCGCTGTCTTTCACCAGGATCATGGGCTCACCGCCCAGTGCGCCGAGGACGCTCATCGTCATCAACAAAGGAATGACAATCTGCATGGTTGTGACGCCAAAATTGCCTAGCCCGGCGTTCAGCCCCAACGCGGTACCCTGCAGCCTTTTTGGAAAGAACGTGCTGATATTGGACATGGAGCTGGCAAAATTGCCGCCACCCACACCGGACCACAACGCCATGAGCTGAAACACCCACAGTGGCCAGTCCGGATGCTGGAGAGCGATCCCAGTACCGAGGGCGGGTGACAGCAACATCGATGTGGTCAGAAAGATCGTGTTACGCCCCCCGGCCAGGCGGACCAGAAATGAGGCAGGAATACGCATCGTGGCGCCGGCTATTCCCGAAATGGCTGTCAGCGTAAACAGCTCGGATGGCTTGAAGGGAAAGCCAAGATTGAGCATTTGCACCGTAATGATGCCCCACATACCCCACACGGCAAAACCGCACAGCAGCGCCGGAATTGAAATCATGAGGTTACGATAGGCAATCTTCTTCCCGGTGGTTTCCCAGAACTGCTCATCTTCGGGCTGCCAGTCCATGATGTCGGCGCCCGATTGACGTTCTTTACTGCTCATGATCCGTCGCCCCCAACCTTTAAGCGCTAATCGCTCAACGCGAATGCCTTCGCGTTGTTCCCCATAACCTCGCTGCGCCGGACCTCGGTCCAGTACATCCAGATGAGCGATACCCAGACCACGCCATACAACAACATGAAGGCGCTGGAGCGAATGCCGGTCAAATCGACCAGTGCGCCAAACATGATCGGCAGAACGAACCCGCCCAAACCGCCGGCCAGACCGACGATGCCGCTGATGGCCCCGATATTGTCGGGAAAATCATCGCTGATATATTTGAACGTGCTCGCCTTGCCGAACGCCAAAGCGATCCCCAGAACGAACATCAGGGCCGTGAACAGATAAACATTAAGGCCGATATGAAAGGACTGGGGTCCATCAACGGTGGCAATGGTCAAGTCTGTTTGCGGGTAACTGAGCAGGAAAAGACAGATCCAACTGACCCACATCACCCACCAGGTTACCCGGTGCGCTCCAAATTTGTCGGATAGCCACCCGCCGACGGCGCGCAATACGCCTCCGGGCAACGAGAAACAGGCCGCCAGCAAGGCCGCCTTTTGAATTTCCAGACCAAACTCATTAACGTAATATTGAACCATCCATAGCGACAATGCTACGTAGCCACCAAATACAATGCTATAATACTGACAATATTTTACGACTCTAGGGTCTTTCAGAGTATTTAGCTGATCTACAAAGCTAACACTGCTTGGAATTAAATGCTTTTTATCACTGTAGCTGAACATCCAAAATAAAACGACCGCAACGGACATCGCCGCCGCATAGGTCATCGGCACCATCGTCCAACCAAACGCGACCACCAGGGACGGGGCAACAAATTTGTTAACAGCGGCGCCTGAATTGCCAGCTCCGTAGATGCCCATGGCAAAGCCCTGCTGGTTTTTTGGAAACCAGCGCGCGACATAGGGAGTACCAACGGAAAAGGAGCCCCCCGCCAGACCGACAAACAGCCCGATACAAAGATAATGCCAAAACGCCGTCGCATAGGCCATCAGCCAGATTGCGGGCACCGTTGCTGACATCAGGCAGATCATGACGATGCGCCCGCCATATTTATCGGTCCAGATACCGAGCGGCACGCGGATCAGGGATCCGGTCAGTACGGGCATGGCTGTTAATAAACCGAACTCTGTGGCATTCAGACCAAGCGTTTTCTTGATCGGTATGCCAATCACAGCGAACATCATCCAGACCATGAAGCAAACGGTAAACGCCAAAGTGCTCACGATCAGCACCGACAGCGCTTGGCTATTTCTTGCCATTTTAACCTCTACCAATCTGCCGCCTAAAACGGACAAAGCAGAGGGCAGGATGCAGAGGCTTGAGCAAGCGCACCTTGACGTTCGTCAATCTCCTTAGGCCGACTGGGGCGATTGCCTTTCCCACCAGGACCAGAGAGCGTCGGGATCGGCAGGAAGCAGTTCGCACAAACCGCCGCAGCAGGCGAGCCAAGCGGCCAGACGCTCCGTGGAAACCGTGGTCAGCAAAGGCAGACCTTCGGCCATGCCATTCAACATTTCGTCGATCAAGCCGCCGCCCTCAGCTTCCAGCGCCCCGAACTTGTTGACCAAAATCGGTTCGCGGCGCTGCTCTATGGCGCGGCGGAGCGCCACTGAAGCTAAAGCAATCTGCTGGGTATCGGCGGCACAGGAGGCGTGCCGACCAAGACGCTGCATGATGGGGAAGCTTTGGCCGGTATCCAGCGCCAGCATCATGACCTCGGCCGGCGGTGTACCAATGCTCTTGCCACCTTGCTGCAGCAGCCCACCGATCGGCAGGCCGCGGCGGCGCGCTTCGGTAACAAAACCATGCAACAGGCGGTAGGCGTCCCGACCGGCCGGCAGCACCACGGCGCCGGCCCGGCGGATGGAAAGGCTCGCCAAATGTTCGGCTTTCATCCGATCGTCGGGGGTGTTGACGTTGAAGAAGGGATCGACCGGGTCGTCTGGCCAATCGACGATGGCGGCGCCGCAATATTGGGCCCATCTGGTGGCTCGCAACTCGCCTTGGTCAATAAGAAAGCGGCGAAGAGAACCGGCGAGAGCCGTGGACCAAAGGCCGATCACCGGGTGATTTCGCCCGGCCGATCGAGCGATGGCCGCGCCGGTCGGCTCGCGTAAGCCGACAGCCAAACGGATGCGCAAATCGGCCGGCAGAAAAGGCGTGTCGGTTGGAACGGACAGCAGCCAGGGGCAGCCTATCTGTGCAGCCCATTCCAGTCCCGCCAGAAGCCCGGCCAATGGCCCCGCGCCACGGGGATCGTCCGGCTTTATGTCCAGATCAAGGTCGGCGAAACGCGCACCATCTCCGTTTGCATTCAGAAGCAATGTCGAAACCTGCGGACGCAAGGTGTTGATTACCCGCGACAGAATAGCCTGTCCACCTACCCGCAACCGCCCCTTGTCCTCTCCGCCCATGCGGCTAGCCTTGCCACCGGCTGTAATCACGCCGGCCACCGAAGAATTCTGAGATAACAACGTCTCTATCCAGCCACGGGGCATATTCAAAGCAGGGTCCTCAGTTAACGAACGTCTTCATCATCTCGGCGCGCCGCAGGGTCTTATCAATCGTCGGATGATCGTCTGCCCGTCGATAAAATCGCCTTAGCCCCAAGAGCCGCGATGGGACTTAAACATGTCGCGAACCTTCTGGCAGAATTGTCCAGCGCTCAGCCCGCTGGTCGTCCTCGTTCTTGGGCTCGACCCAGTGGCATCCACCCGGCCCTTCTTCCAGCTTCCAAAATGGAGCCCTTGTCTTCAGCCAGTCCATCAGGAATTCGCAAGCCTCAAATGCGGCGAGGCGGTGGTTGGCGGCGACAGCCACCATCACGATCTGCGCGCCTGACAGCAATCTGCCAAAGCGGTGGATGATGGCCACATCAATCAGCGACCAGCGGCGACGGGCCGCGGCTTCGATTGCGGCAAGCTGGCGTTCGGTCATGCCCGGATAATGCTCCAGGGTCAGGGCCGACAATTTCTGCGCGTCGTCGCGGACAAGTCCTAGGAACGTCGCAACGGCGCCAATATCTGTCCGTGCTGACGTCAATCGACGGATTTCCTCGCCGAAGTCGAAGTCTTGACGCTGAACCCGGACGGACATATCAGCCTCCGGTGACGGGCAGAAAGAAGGCCACCTCGTCATCTTGCCGCACTGGATGATCCAGCGTGACGACATCCTGGGGCAGATGGAGTATTTCCTCGCTGACGCCGATGTTTGACCGCAGCCAAGCAAAATATAAAATCTTCACGACATCACCTCGCTGAACGGTAGAAAGGCCACCAGGTCGCCGGGATGGATGTCCATCGCTGCTTCGGGCAGATCCACCAGCCCATCGGCCGCCACCATCGAGGTGAGCACGGCGGAGCTGTCCGGACGAAACAACTCAACCCTCGGGCCGTTGGCAGCATCGACCAGACGAGCGCGCGGGAATTCCCGGCGCCCCGCCTTCTTCTTCAAGGAGAAGCCGGCAGGCAACATCCAGCGGCGTGGCGTCTCCATGGTGGCTCCGGATAGTCGGGCGATCAGGGGCCGTGCCAGCAGCAGGAAAGTCACCATCACCGCCACCGGGTTCCCGGGCAATCCCAGAAAAACCGCTTCCCCAATGCGGCCCAACGCCAGTGGCTTACCGGGCTTAATCGCCAAGCGCCACAGATCGAGTTTGCCCTGGGCCTGCACTGCAGCCTTAACGTGATCCTCTTCTCCGACCGACACGCCACCCGAGGTGATGATCAGATCATGATTGGCGGCCGCTTCGGTCAAGGCATCGCGTACCAATTCGGGGCGGTCGCGAACAATCCCCAGATCGCGTACCACACATCCCAATCGAGTAATCAGCGCTGCCAGAGCGGGTCGATTGGAATCATACAAACAGCCTTCGGGCAAAAATTCGCCTGGTTCGCGCAGTTCGTTGCCGGTCGAAAAGATGGCTACCCTCGCGCGTCGGTACACCTGTAAACTGGCCAAACCCAAGCTGGCGGCGACGCCCAGATGTTGAGCCTTGAGAATTGTCCCGGCAACCAGCGCCACGTCGCCAACGGCAACCGAATCGCCGATTTTGCGCAGATTGGCTCCTGGAGTGGCGGCCGGGAGCAGAACACCCCCCTCCGTTTCGCGGCAATCTTCCTGCATCAACACTGTATCTAGGCCTGTGGGTAACGGCGCACCGGTGAAGATACGGTAGGCCCGCCTCGGCAAGACCTCTTCAGCCAACGGACGACCGGCGACGATGCGTCCGCCAACAGGCAGGCAAACCTTCCCTTCCGGCAGCAGATCGGCACCCCTCACCGCCCAACCATCTACTGCTGAATTGTCAAAGGGCGGCACAGCGATTTCAGACACCAGATTTTTTGCCAACACCCGGTTCAATGCCTGAGCAAGCGGGATGACTTCGCTCTCGGTCGGCCCCTTGAAAAGTTGACTGATCTGCGTCAAAGCCGCATCGAGTCGCATGGGGCGGGCTTCGTCCGGATTGACACTGTCGCAACCGTTGTGATCCGTCGTCATGCTCTCCTTCCTATCGCCTGAACAGATTTCTGCCTCCGAAGGGATGACAGAAGCAGCGCAGATCAACGCGCCGCATAGCCCGTCAACCACTGGTTCAGCGCTTTCCGCTGCTGGCTTGGCAAAAAATTGCCACTCAGTCTTAATAGTTTTTCCGTTTTTTGATTCAGCCAAAATGAGCAAAGCTCAAGGATTGGGGCCAAATCATCTGACTATAAAATTCGACAAGTCAGGGATCGCGCATTGAGTTTGGTCAAGCGGGATGGCGCCCGAGCCCAGAGGGCTGCTTTGCGGCCCAAAAAGTTAGGCCCCGGTGCGTAAACACCGGGGCCCTTTTTATAGGTTCGACCAGACCAAAATCAGCGGGAATAGAATTCCACCACCAGATTCGGTTCCATCTGGACCGGATAGGGAACGTCCGGAAGCTTTGGCGCCCGTACGAACGTGCCTTTCATTTCCTTATGATCCACCGACAGATAGTCGGGAACATCACGTTCCACCGACTGCGCCGCCTCAAGGACCAGAGCCATGTCGCGGGACTTCGTCTTCAACGAAATCACGTCATTGTCGCGCACCTGATAAGAGGCGATGTTGAGGCGTCGGCCATTGACCTGGATATGGCCATGATTGACCAACTGGCGCGAGGCAAACGGCGTCGGCGCAAATTTCATGCGATAGACCACCGCGTCAAGACGGCGCTCCAGCAATTCGATCAGATTTTCCGAGGTGTCGCCACGACGACGAACGGCCTCGTCATAAAGACGACGGAACTGCTTTTCGCCGATATTGCCGTAATAGCCCTTAAGCTTTTGCTTGGCCATCAACTGAGTGCCGAAATCTGACGGCTTCTTACGGCGCTGACCATGTTGGCCCGGCGGGTTCTCGTGACCTTTATTCAAAGGACTTTTGCTACGGCCCCACAGATTGACACCGAGCCGGCGATTGATCTTATATTTCGCTTCAATGCGTTTGCTCATCGACTTTCCATTCCAGTCTGTTGTCCCGATAGTCCAATCAAAGCCGAAAGCTCGGCAAAAAAGGCGGGGAACGGATTGGCTACCGGCCCACATTCTCGGGAATAGGGGGCGGATTATGCAAAGCGCGCCGCCAGAGTCAAAGAAAAACCGTCGGCAAGCGGAAAATGCCTAGGTTTCTTTGCTTTTGCGGAAGGTCACCAACTCATGGACGATGCCATGTAGGGTTCGTAATTCCTGCTGGGTCAGATCGGCGCGCTCGAACATATTGCGGATATTGCGGACCATGCTGGGGCGCTTTTCCGCCACCCGAAAAAACCCGCAATCGTCCAACTCGCGTTCAAGATGCTGGAAAAAGCCAATGAGCTGATCCTTGTTGGCCACCGGAGCGGCGCCTTTGGTCATCGCCCTGGGTTCCGCCGGGTCACCGGCCTGATACCATTCATAGGCGACCAACAGCACCGATTGGGCCAGATTCAGAGAACAATAATCCGGATTCAGCGGCACGGTGATCACTTCATCCGCTAAAGCGACATCGTCATTCTCAAGGCCGGTCCGTTCCGGACCGAACAGGATGCCGGCCGCCAGCCCCTCGCTCAGATAATGACGCAATTCTTTTGCCGCCTGGTGGGGCGTCACCACGGGTTTAACCATAAAACGGTTGCGCCCGGTGGTAGCAAAGACCCGATGTAAATCGGCAATGGCCTCTTCCGTCCGGTCATAACGGCGCGCCTGACGCAAAACCGACTCAGCGCCCGACGACGCGGCCAGCGCCCGCTCGGACAACCAGTTTTCCCTAGGCTCGACCAGACGCAGATCGGTCAGACCGCAATTGAACATAGCCCGGGCGGTCGTACCGACATTTTCCGCCAGTTGGGGCCGCACCAGAATCACGGCCGGCCGGGCATTCTCAGACATCAGACGCCGTCGCGCAGCAGCTTGAACGTGATGCTGTCATGCAAGGCGGCGTAAGAGGCATCAATGACATTAGTTGACACACCCACGGTCGACCAGCGTTCGCCGTGGCCGTCGCCGCTTTCAATCATCACCCGGGTGGCTGCGGCGGTTCCGGCCTGTGGATTTAAGATGCGCACCTTATAATCCATCAGACGGAGATCTGCCAATTGCGGGTAGATGGGAGTCAAAGCCTTGCGCAAAGCCGCGTCCAGGGCGCTGACCGGGCCATTGCCCTCAGCCACCGTCATCAGGGTCTGACCGTCAACTTCGGCTTTGATGGTGGCTTCGGATAAGGTGACCAATTCGTCACGGGCATTCCACCGTCGTTCATCGATGACGCGAAAGCTTTGCAGCCGGAAAAAATCCGGAACCCCTTCAAGAACCCGCCGCGCCAGCAGTTCGAAACTGGCTTCGGCGCCGTCATAGGCATAACCGTTGAATTCCCGGACTTTAACTTCCTCAATCAGGCGATTGACCTTGGGATCGGCGGGATCGACCTCAAGCCCGATATCCCGAAAGCGGGCCAGGATATTGGATCGGCCGGATTGGTCAGAAACCACGATATGGCGACGATTGCCGACCAGTTCCGGCGCGATATGTTCATAGCAGCGCGGATCCTTTTCAACCGCCGACACATGCAAGCCACCCTTATGGGCAAAGGCCGATTCACCGATATAGGGCGCATTTCGGTTGGGCGCCCGGTTCAGCCTTTCGTCCAAGGACCGTGAGACATGGGTCAGTTTGGTCAGATCATTGGGGCTGATGCCGGTCTCAAACCCCATCTTCAAAATCAGATTGGGGATGATCGAAATCAGATTGGCATTGCCGCAGCGTTCGCCGAGACCGTTCAGGGTCCCTTGAATCTGCCGGGCCCCGGCGCGAACCGCCGCCAGAGAATTGGCCACCGCATTGTCTGAATCATTGTGACAATGAACGCCGACATGGCTGCCAGGAACGGTTTTGCAAACCGCCGAAACGATGGCTTCAACGTCATGCGGCAGCGATCCGCCGTTGGTGTCGCACAGCACTACCCAACGCGCGCCGGCCTCATAGGCCGCCTGGACCGCTTGCAAGGCATAGCCGGGATTGGCCCGATAGCCATCAAAGAAATGTTCCGCATCAAACAGAACCTCAGGAACCCGGGTCCTGGCATGGATAATCGACTCCGCGATCATCTTCAGATTCTCGTCAAGACCGATTCCCAGCGCCACCTCGACCTGAAAGTCCCAGGTTTTTCCAACCAATGTGGCCGCCTGCACCGTCGGCACCAGAACCGCCTGCAAACCCGGATCATTGGCAGCGGACCGCCCGGCCCGCCGGGTCATGCCGAACGAAGCAAGCTTCGCTCTTGAGAAAGGGGGCGGTTCGGCAAAGAAGGCGTCGTCCGTAGGATTGGCCCCCGGCCAGCCGCCCTCGACATAATCAATGCCCAGCCGATCCAGATCGCGGGCGATGGCAACCTTGTCCAGGGTGCTGAAATCAACACCCTGGGTCTGTGCTCCATCGCGCAAAGTGCTGTCATAAAGATAAACGCGCTTGTCGCTGTCCATTGCTTTGCCAGTTTATTGAAAGGCCGAGAGAATGCCTGATCGTGCCCGGTGACTCAACTGCGCTGTTGTCAGCTACGGCGCCAGGAGGTGCCGCCGGCGCCATCTTCAAGCAAGATGCCCTGTTCGGCCAACGCCTTGCGGATCGCATCGGCCTGGGCAAAGTCCTTTGACTGACGGGCCTGGATGCGGCGAAGCACCATCGCGTCAATCTCGGCATCGCTCTGTTCGGCACCGCCCTCCGGGGTCCAGCGGAACCAGGCTTCGACATCTTGCTGCAGCAGACCAAGCGCATCACCGGCCGCCAACAAGGCGCCCTTGGCACAGGCTTTGTCGTCATCGCTGACCGCTTTGTTCAGCTGTGTCGCCAATTCATGCAAGTGAACAATTGCCTGGGGTGTATTCAAATCATCCTTCAAGGCGGCCAAAACTTCCACAGGCAGATCCTGGCGGCCTTTGGCCGGGATCGTCGCCACCGCCCGCAAGGCCAGATAAAGCCGATCCAATGTGGTGCGGGCCTGACGCAAGCCTTCGGCCGTCCAATCGAAAGGCTGATGATAATGCGTGGTCAACATGGCCAGACGAATGGCCTCGCCGGGGGCCTGTTCCAGCAGGTCGCGGACGGTAAAGAAATTGCCCAGGGATTTGGACATCTTCTCGCCTTCGACCATCAAATAGCCGTTATGAAGCCAATAACGGGCGAAGGGCTGTCCATGGGCGCAGACACTTTGGGCCAGCTCATTTTCATGATGCGGAAACACCAGATCCTGACCGCCACCATGGATATCGAAAGTCATGCCAAGATATTCACGGCTCATGGCGGAACATTCGATATGCCAGCCGGGGCGGCCACGCCCCCAGGGACTGTCCCAACCGGGCAAATCCTGAGGGGACGGCTTCCACAGCACAAAATCAGCGGGATCCCTTTTGTAAGGCGCCACCTCGACCCGCGCGCCGGCAATCAATTCGTCCTGGCTGCGGCCAGACAGACGCCCATATTCGGCCATTGACGGCACGGCGAACAACACGTGACCCTCGGCCTCATAGGCATGGCCGCGCGCAATCAGCTGTTCAATCATTGCCAGCATCTGGGTGATATGAGCAGTGGCACGCGGCTCCACATCCGGGGGCAGAGCATTCAGCGCCGCCACATCCTGGTGAAAAGCCAAGGTGGTGCGCTCGGTTAGCGCCCCGATCGTCTCGCCATTTTCCCGGGCACGGGCATTTATCTTATCGTCAACATCGGTGATGTTCCGAACATAGGTGACCTTCGGATAAAGCGTGCGCAGCAGGCGATAAAGGACGTCAAAGACGATGACCGGGCGCGCATTGCCGATATGGGCACGGTCATAGACGGTCGGCCCGCAGACATACATGCCGACATGACCGGCATCCAGCGGCTGAAACACCTCTTTGCGGCGGGTCATGGTATTATAAAGAAACAGCGGCATGATCAATTTGTCTCGGTAAAGCCATTGACGATGGGATAGCGCCGGTCCCGGCCAAAGGCCCGACTGGTAATTTTTACGCCGGGCGGGGCCTGACGGCGCTTATATTCGGCGCGATCGAGCAGGCTGAAAACACGGCGGACGGTCTGGATATCGTGACCGGATGCGACCACCTCGGCAATGCCCATTTCGCCTTCGATCAGACAATGCAGGATGGCATCCAGTTCTTCATAGGGCGGCAGACTGTCCTGGTCCGTCTGGTCCGGCTTCAGCTCGGCCGAGGGCGGCTTGGTGATCACCCGCTCGGGCATGACCGGCCCAACGGGGCCCAGGGCACCCGCAGGATGGTGGGTATTGCGCCATCGGGATAACGCGAACACCGTGGTCTTATAAACATCCTTCAAGACCGAATAGCCACCACACATATCGCCATAGAGGGTGGCATAACCGACGGACATTTCAGATTTATTGCCGGTCGACAGCACCATGTAGCCGAACTTGTTGGATAAAGCCATCAGCGTTATGCCCCTGGCCCTGGCCTGAATATTTTCTTCGGTGATGTCTGGCGGACGACCGCTGAAAACGGGGGCCAGCATGCCGCCAAAGGTCTGCATGGCCGGCGCGATATCGACCTGATCCAGGCGGATGCCATTCATCAAAGCCACCGCCGCGGCATCTTCAAGACTGTCCGACGAGGTGTAGGGCGAGGGCATCATCACGCACCAAACCTTGTCGGCCCCCAAGGCGTCGACGGCCACCGCCGCGGACAGCGCGCTGTCAATGCCCCCCGAAAGCCCAAGCAGCACCCCCTTGAACCGGTTCTTGCGGACATAATCGGCCAACCCCAGCACCATGGCCTGATAAATCCCCTCAAGATCGCTCAAAAGCGGCTCACATCCGCCTGGCACCGCGACCAGGCCGCCGTCAGACTGCCAACAGATATTGGCCAGCGCGCTCCGCCAGGCCGGCAAACGGTGAACCAGTTCGCCCTGCCGATCGAGGATGAACGAGGCGCCGTCAAAAACCAGCTCGTCCTGACCACCGACCTGATTGACATAGACCAACGCGACCCCGTTTTCGCGGGCCCGGTCGCGGGCATGCTGTTGACGGACCGCCTGTTTATCAATCTCGAAAGGAGAGCCGTTGGGCACCAGCAGAATCTCGGCGCCCCGGGCGACCAAGGCTGCAGCGGTATCTTTATACCACATATCCTCGCAGATCATGACGCCGACCGAGCGGCCCCGCACCTTCATCGGTTCAGGCAAAGGCCCCGGACTGAAGACCCGTGCCTCGTCAAAAACGCCATAATTGGGAAGATGATGTTTGAAGACGACCGCGGCCACACCCCCGTCCGCCAGCAGCAACACCGCATTAAAGCGCTTGCCATCGCGACGCCAGGGCGCACCCACCAGCAGATCAGGCCCCCCATCGCCGGTGATCCTGGCCAGATCCAGCACTTCTTTTTCCACCGCCGCCAGGAAAGCGTCTTTCAGGACCAGGTCCTCGGGCGGATAGCCGGACACCGTCAGTTCTGGAAAGACCATGAGATGGGCGGTCATCGCCGCCGCCCGCGCCTCTCGGATCAGGCGGATATTGCCCGGCAGGTCACCGACCATGGGATCAATCTGCGCAACAGCGATGAGGAAAGCTTCGGACATGGGATCGGTGTAAGTTTGAGCAAAGCAAAAGGCAAGCGAATCTGTCGCTACAACACCGTCTGGCAGGCCCGGTTTTCCGCCGGCCCGGGCGCGGTTTTGCGATCAGGGCTTGCTATTTCAAGCTCTTCGGATCATATAGCTGCTGACTGAACTCAATTTGGGTCCGCCCAACCACCGCCTTGTTACCGGTACTGGTGTCTCCCCGAACGCGAGTTACCCTCCGGCAAATATTTGCCGGAATTGTAAGGACTACGGGAGCTACCAATGTCGACAGGTACGGTAAAATGGTTCAATTCCACCAAAGGCTACGGCTTTATCACCCCGGATGGCGGCGGACAGGATGTGTTCGTGCATGTCTCCGCGGTTGAGCAGTCCGGGATTTCGGCTCTGGCCGAAGGGCAGAAATTGTCCTTCGATGTGCAGCGCGGCCGCACCGGCAAGACCGAAGCCAGCAATCTCAAAGCCGTCTGATAGGGTCGACATTGGCTAAGGAAGATCTCGTCGAAGTCGAAGGTGTGGTCAGCGAGGCTCTGCCCGACTCCCGGTTCCGTGTGGCCCTTGAGAGTGGCCATGAAGTACTGGCCTATACCTCTGGCCGTATGAAAAAGAACCGGATCCGTATTCTGGCTGGTGACCGCGTCACTGTAGAAATGACGCCTTATGACCTGACCAAGGGCCGGATCAACTTCCGCCACAAGGACGAGCGCTCGGCACCGCCGATGGCCCGCCCGACCCAGCAAAAGCGGCGCTGAAAAGCCCCAACCAATAAGCTCTTAGACTGTCAGCCGGGAGACACAACGCTCTCCCGGACAGTCTTATTTTTGAAAGTATAAAAAGAAATGACGTCATTTATCGAACTCGGCCTGTTAAAGCCGATTTGCGAAGCGGTTGCCCGTGAAGGCTATAGCCAAACCACGCCGATCCAACAGCAAGCCATCCCGACCATTGTCGCCGGACGCGATGTCCTTGGCGTTGCCCAGACCGGAACCGGTAAAACTGCCGCCTTTGCTTTACCGATTTTACATCGGTTAGCAGAAAACCGGGTCGCTTTGCGTCCCCGCCGGGTCCGCGCCCTGATCCTGACGCCCACTCGGGAATTGGCGGTGCAGGTCGGTCAATGTTTTGGCACTTACGGCGCGCTTTTGCGCTTAAAACGGGTCGTCGTTACCGGCGGCGTCGGCATGCAACCGCAAATTGCTGCCCTGCATGGCGGAACCGACATCCTGGTGGCAACGCCGGGCCGGCTGCTTGATCTGATGGCGCGTGGCGCGGCCAATCTCGATGCCGTGGAGTGCTTTGTGCTCGATGAAGCCGACCGTATGCTGGATATGGGTTTCATTAACGATATCCGTAAAATTGTCGGCTGTTTGCCCGTCGCCCGTCAGACTTTGCTGTTCTCAGCGACGATGCCACCGATGGTCGGCAGTTTGGCCGCAACCATTCTTAAAGATCATCAGCGGATTGAAGTGACGCCGGCGGCCACCACGGTGGATCGCGTCGATCAACGGGTGATGTTTGTCGCCAAAGACCGCAAGCGCGACCTTTTGCTGAGCCTTTTAAAGAGCGGCACCGTCAGTCGGGCCATAGTCTTTGCCAGAACCAAGCATGGGGCCAACCGGCTTGCGGAACAGCTTGAGAAAAGCGGCATCAGCGCCGAAGCCATCCATGGCAACAAATCCCAGGGCGCCCGGCAGCGCGCCTTGTCAGAATTTCAGGCCGGCCGGGTCATCGCCCTGGTGGCCACGGATATTGCCGCTCGCGGCATCCATGTCGATGATGTCAGCCATGTCATCAATTATGAATTGCCTAATGAACCGGAAAGCTATGTTCATCGCATTGGCCGCACGGCCCGGGCCGGCGCCGAGGGAATTGCCCTGTCCTTCTGTGATTCCGAAGAAATCGCCTATCTGCGGGCGATCGAAGCGACCATTCGCCAACCGGTTCCCGCCGATGAGGCTCATCCTTTCCACTGCCCGGCAACCGCCAGAATGCGTTTGAACAGCGCGGCCAAACCACCGAAAAGAATGGGTGGCGGCGGCAATGGACAACGCCCGCGCGGCCGCCCTCAAAATGGCCGTCGGGCGGCCTGATTGGCCTAATGATCCGTGAATTGAGGCGCCCCGCCGACCGCGGGGCGCCTTTTTCTTTTCTGAGGGCTAGAGCCCTTTATCCGCAAGGCAGGGCTTGACTCGCCGGAAGTCTTCACTCTATAGATTACTAGGTTTATAGACTTATAATCGTTGAGTTTGGACAGAGGAAAGGGTCACCATGGCTTATTTCAATCAGAAAGCAGGGCATCGCAGTGTTCTGCTGTCCCTGGTCGCGGCGACTTTGCTGCTGTTATTCGGGACAGCCAACGCGGCCGAGCCCAGAACCCTGCTGAACGTATCCTATGACCCGACCCGGGAGCTTTATCAGGCGATCAATGAAGCCTTTGCCAAAGAGTGGAAAGCACGAACCGGCGAGGATGTTAAAATAAACCAGTCTCATGGCGGCTCGGGCAAACAAGCGCGCTCGGTAATTGACGGATTGGCCGCCGATATTCTGACCCTCGGCTTAGCCTATGACATCGATGCGGTAGCCGAAAAAGCCAAATTACTCGACCAGAATTGGCAGAAACGTCTGGCTTACAACAGCGCTCCCTATACTTCGACGATTGTTTTCCTGGTCCGTAAGGGCAATCCCAAACAGATCCGGGACTGGAGCGATCTGGTAAAACCCGGCATCTCGGTCATCACGCCCAACCCTAAGACCTCTGGCGGTGCCCGCTGGAATTATCTGGCCGCCTGGGGTTTTGAATTGAACCGTACCAATGGCGATCAGGCCAAGGCCGAAGACTTCGTCAGCCGCCTTTACAAAAATGTTCCGGTGCTGGATTCCGGGGCCCGAGGCTCGACAGTCACCTTTGCCCAGCGCGGCCTAGGCGATGTCTTGCTGGCCTGGGAGAATGAAGCCTATTTAGCCCTGCAAGAGTTTCAAGAGGGTTTTGAGATTGTGACCCCTT
>DUZC01000004.1 GCA_013349735.1 Rhodospirillaceae bacterium | reverse complement strand
GTTTGGCGGGGTTCGCCGGGACCGTCCAGCCGGTAACGGCTCAGGTGGTGATCGGCGGCGGGCGGCCGGATGTCGAGGTGGATCATTCGGTACTCGACCGGCTTGGTGGCGAACTGACTCTTCCCGATCTGTTTCTTGGCAGACAAGCGGCCCAGCCCTTGGCTACCGATGGCGGCAAGGTCAGGTCGTCTGGGCCAAACAAAGACGGCGCCCACATTGTTCTGCACAAACCGACTCATAACAGTGCACCACCGCCTAAATCGACGTCCGTAGCGGCTGCCAAGCCGCGTCCGACCGCCTCAAATAAACCGGCGCAAGCGCCCCCTCCGGCAAAAATTGTCGAGCAGAGTGCCACGCCGCCAGAGCCGTCACCGACAAAACAGCTAACCGCAGGACCAGAGCCCAAAACGGACTCACCCCCCTCGGCCAGCGCCATGGCCGCCGCCGCATCCTTGCCGGCTGCGCCGCCGACAGCAGCACCGCCATCACCGCCATCACCGCCGGCGACGACGCCGACCGCCAGTCAGGCGCCGACCTCCCTGACCCCGCCCAAGGTCGAAGCGCCAATGCCACAGAAAGTCGAGTTGCCGGTTCCGGCCAAGCTCGACCCACCGCCAGTGGCGAAGATCGAGCCGCCCGCTTCCCCAAAAGCGGAAGCGTCCAATCCGCCGCAACAACCCCCGGCAGTCAGCTTACCGGTTGTCCCGCCGCCACCTCCGGCCGTTCAGCCCCCTCCCCCAAGCCCGGTGGTGGAGGTCCCCCCGGCAGTCAACCCGGCTCCTAAAGTCACGGCCATGCTGGAAACCAGCCCCTCAACACCGCCCGGCGGGACAAGCATCGGCAATGACGGGCTACAATCCCTTTTGTTTGACAAGGATATGGCCCGCCTGCCGGAAGAAACCATAACTGCCTTGAAGCGGTTGGCAACCCGCATGACGGCCGAGTCCGGTATCGATGTTCAGTTGCTGGCTTATGCCGCTGGCGACGAAGACAGTGCCAGCAAAGCCAGGCGCTTGTCATTGTCCCGGGCGCTGGCCGTGCGCTCCTTCCTGATGGATCAGGGAATCCGCAGCACACGGATTGAAGTTCGGGCCCTGGGCAACAAAATTCCGGATAACGGTCCGGCCGACCGTGTCGATCTGGTTTTACAAAAGCATTAGGACAGAATGAACCAAGTCCGCCGCTTTCTTTTTCGCATGGCGATCTTTCTGGGCGCCGTGCTTCTGGTCATAGTCAGCCTCTACTCTGGTCTGGCCCACGCCTTTACCAACAATGTCGGGTTAAACAGCCTGATTTTGGCCATCCTGCTGCTTGGCATCGCGCTCAATTTCCGCGAAGTGGTCATGTTGGGACGCGACGCCCGCTGGCTCGACGATTATCGTCATGGCCGGGAACAGGCAATCACCTCCCAGGCGGGACCACGCCTGCTGGCCTCGCTTGCGACCATGCTGGGCGATCGACGCGATCGTCTGGCTTTAAGCCCGGCCGCCCTCCGGTCCTTGCTGGATGGTTTGGCCTCGCGGATGGACGAATCGCGTGAAATCGCGCGCTATTTCACGGGACTGATGATTTTCCTTGGACTTCTGGGAACCTTTTGGGGGCTATCCCAGACCATCGGCTCAATCGGAGATGTCATTCGGACGCTGACCCTTTCCAGCGAAGATGTGCAGGCCGCTTTCGCCAGTCTTAAGCAGGGACTCGATGCCCCCCTGGCCGGCATGGGGACCGCCTTTTCCACCTCGCTGATTGGCCTGTCCGGTTCGCTTATTCTTGGCTTTCTTGATCTGCAAGCCGGTCAAGCCCAGAATGCCTTTTACAATGATCTTGAGGAATGGCTGTCCGGCCAAACCAGATTGTCGGCCGGGATCGGATCGGGAGAAGCTTCTGACCAGTCGGTACCAGCCTATATTCAGGCCTTGCTTGAGCAAACCGCAGAGAGCCTGGACAATCTTCAACGCGTCATTGCCCGGGGCGAAGAAAGCCGAATCGCCGCCAATACCAATATGCGGCAATTGACCGAACGGCTGGCCACCATGGCTGACCAGATGAAAATTGAACAGAATTTGATGCTGAAACTGGCCGAGCATCAATTGGAAATGAAACCAATTTTAGCCAAACTGGCCGATCATGCCGGCACGCCAAGCATTGACGACGGCACGCGCCATCATATTCGCAATATTGACCTGACGCTGAACCGGTTGCTCGAAGAAAGCGGACCCTCCCGCGACGAAATGGTCCGGAATATTCGCAGCGAATTCAAACTGTTGGCGCGGACCATCGCGGCTTTGGCCGAGGAAGAGGCCTCATCCGCTCCACCAAACAGTCTCGGACGGCTGGACTGAACCATGGCTCTTGCCCGTCAGCACCGGCGGCATAACGGCATCAATATTTGGGCTGGTTTTGTTGACGCCCTGGCGTCCCTGCTTTTGGTAATTATTTTTGTTCTTCTCTCTTTCGTCCTGACTCAATTTTACCTGGGACAAGTCTTGTCCGGCCGGGATCAGACGATTTCCCGCTTGTCGCGTCAATTAAACGAGATGACCGACCTTTTAGACTTGGAACGGCGCGCAACCGCTGAATTAAGAGTCAATATCGGCCAAATGAGCCAAGAATTGCAGGCATCCACTGCCGAACGCGATCAATTGCAGGCGAAGCTCAATGAATCGGCCTCGGATCACCAGCAGTTGGCGCTCCTGCAACATGATATTGAAGCCCTGAAGGCCCTGCGTGATGCCCTGGAACAAAAGATTGCCGAATTGGGCGCCCGCTCGGGCGAGGCCGAAGGCCAATTGCGTCAAGAACGCAAACTTTCCGAGGAAGCCAGAGCCCAGGCAGCGCTTCTGAACCAGCAGATGGAAGCGATGCGCCAGGAACTTAACCGCATCGCCCAGGCCTTGGATGCCAGTGAGAATTTGTCAGCAGAGCAGAAGGTCCAGATCGCTGAGCTTGGCAAGCGCTTGAATGCCGCTCTGGCCAGCAAGGTCGAGGAACTGGCCCGTTATCGCTCGGAGTTTTTCGGTCGCTTGCGCAAGCTGGTGGGTGATCGTCCGGGTATCCGCATCGAAGGCGACCGCTTCATCTTTCAATCAGAATTGCTTTTTGCCAGCGGTTCGGCCGAATTGGGCGAAGCCGGCCAGACCCAGCTCAGCCAACTGGCCCGATCCATGGAAGATTTTATCAGGCAGATCCCAACGGACATCAATTGGGTCCTGCGCATCGATGGCCATACTGATTCTGTCCCCATCAAAGGGGGCCGCTATCCTTCAAATTGGGAATTATCGACGGCGCGGGCCGTTTCGGTGGTCAAATTTCTCGCCACCCAGGGGATCCCGCAAGAAAGGCTGGCTGCGGCCGGCTTTGGCGAGTTCCAGCCCGTGGACAGGGGCTCAGACGCCCAGGCTCGGGCCCGTAACCGACGCATCGAAATTCGTCTTGATCAGAGATAACTGCGCGCAGTCCTTGCAAGCTGGCTACGGCTGGTTTATATACGCGCCTTCCGTTTTTGGAGCACGGCCATGAAGCAAGACATCCATCCCGACTACCACGAGATCAACGTGATCATGACCGATGGCACGGAGTTCAAGACACGCTCTACCTGGGGTAAGCCCGGCGATACCATGCGCCTGGATATTGATCCCAAGTCACATCCGGCCTGGACGGGCGTGCATCGCCTTATGGATACCGGCGGCCAGTTGGCAAAGTTCAACAAGCGGTTTGCCAATTTTGGGATCAAAAAGCAGTAGCCTGCTTCAGGTTCGAGACGCTCTCGGACTATATTTCCAAGGCATTATAGGGTATTTTGACTTGCGCCAGATCTTAATGGTCTGGCGCATTTTGGCGTTTCCGCTGGCTCGTCTTGGTGTTGAGCGACATTATTAGTATGGCAGACGCATGAGCACAGAGGGCCCAGCTACCGTTCATTACGAAGTCTACACGCTGAATGGTCAGCGGTGGACCTTGCATGCCCGGTTCAGCCGAGGTGAAAAAGAACAGGCGCTTAACGAAGCGAAAGTGGTTGAAAGATCCATTGGCATCGCCGCCAAGGTCGTGCGTGAAACCTACTACCCATCAAGCAATGTCTCGGAAGAACTCCAGCTTTACGCCGGCGATTCGCTTTTGCGCGCCAATGCCGAAAAGATCTCGGCAGCACCGCCTGGGCGCAACCGGAGCGGCGGACGCGGCGCTTCCTCTTCGCAAGCGGTCTCCGCGACCAGTGGCAAGGGGCAGGACGGATCAAAGGGTTTGGCTCTGCCCGGGGCTCGAACCTCAATGGGGATCTTGCTAAAGCTGGCCTTGATCGTCTCGGCGGCCCTGACCATCGCCGGAGCCGTAACCGGCGTTGCCAATATGATGTTCCAGAATATGCCCAGTGGCCGGATCGGTCTGAGCGAAGAAGCCTTGTCGCTCACATTATTCGCCATTTTTGTGCTGACCTTTTTGGGCACCGCGCTGCCCATGGCGATGACCGCGATTTCCTGGACCAGCGGCGGCAATAATAAAGCGGCGCCAGCAATAGCCCCCGCACCGCCTCCACCGCAACCCTTGCGGCAAAAAAAGCGCAAGG
This sequence comes from Rhodospirillaceae bacterium, assembly GCA_013349735.1. GTDB lineage: Bacteria > Pseudomonadota > Alphaproteobacteria > Rhodospirillales > Magnetospirillaceae > DUZF01. The sequence continues at coordinate 17,850 of DUZC01000004.1, read as the reverse complement.
CTGCGGCGGCTGTTGATGACCAGCCGCTTGATGACCTTGACGGCGAGACCGATGATATCGACTGGAGTGGCGATGACTCCGGCGATGACGAACCTTTGTTGCCTCCGGCCGAGGAGGCTGGCGAAAATGACAGCAAGGAAATGTTGGAAGAGCCGGCCGCCGAGCCGCCGCCCCCAGACACTGAACCGCCGATAGAAATCCCATCTGATAGGACAGAGCCTGAAGATTCAGAAGAAACAGCATCAATAGAAATAATTAAAATGTCGATGATGCGGTTTTTGAACAAGATTCTTTCTGAAATAAAGAAAACAAAACCAAGTCTTGATAGCTATAATATATTTGGTATTGACTTGGTCCTTGCTGGTGCTATTGACGCTTTAGGTGACGAACACCACCTTGAGACACAGGATAAACGGGATATCCTTAAAAGCGCTATAGAGGTGTTGGGAACCAAACCGGCCACCGCCCAAGTCTTTGTCGACAAGATGGAAGACTATTTGGTGGAAACCAAATATCTGGCGATGATCCAGGCAGGCCGGAGTTCCATGGAAGCCTTCCTTGCTGGCGAAGACCCTGAACAGGATCAATTGAGCAAGGTCTTTCAAGTTTGGAATAAACCGCAACAGGGACCGCAAATTGGCCCACGCATTCAAACCGTTTTGTTCACCGACATGGTCGGCTCAACCGATCTTACCCAAAGCCGTGGCGATCACGCTGCACAACATATCGTGCGTCGTCATAACAGCATTGTAAGAACGGCTTTAGCCGAGTTTTCGGGCAAAGAGATCAAACATACCGGCGACGGCATCATGGCGGCGTTTTCCAGCGCCGCGAACGGGGTTGAAGCCTGTGTTGCCATCCAAAAAGCGATTGCCCAGCATAATGAAAAACATACCGACCAACCCTTGCATGTGCGGATTGGGATAAATGCCGGCGAACCCATTGAAGAAGAAGACGACCTGTTCGGCACCACGGTGCAGTTGGCAGCCCGAGTATGCGCCAAAACCGGAACAGACGAGATATTCTGCACAAATGTCGTTCGGGAACTATCGGCCGGCAAGGGCCTGATTTTTATTGACCAAGGCGTTTTCGAACTGAAGGGGTTCAAAGAACCCATCGCGCTGTTTCAGGTGCTTTGGAACCCAGCTGAGATCGCCCGCGCGACAGAACAGGAAATGACCCGCGCCGCCGAAGCGGCTTCCGCCCCGTCTGCCACCGACGCCTGATCGCTTCTCAGTCCTTTTTCTGAAAACGAAAAATTTTTGTCGGCTGGCTTGACAGGAAAGTTCATCCAACTAAATCTTCGGCATGTGGCTGCCTTACTGGGGCTACATTGTGAATGAGACAGCAAGCCCGCGGTCTCTGGGAACATTGCTCAATGGAGGATGTTGTCATGCGTAGTTTTGATCTTTCCCCTCTTTTCCGTTCTACTGTTGGCTTCGATCATTTGGCCCGGATGCTGGACACCGCATCCCGGATTGATGATCAGGCAATTTCGTACCCGCCCTACAATATTGAAAAAACCGGCGAGGATGCTTACCGGATCAGCATGGCCGTGGCTGGATTTGCCGAAAGCGATCTTGATGTCACCAGCCAAAATCGCAGCTTGGTGATTACTGGCCGGGCCCGTAAGGAAGCGGAAGGCTGCCAATATCTCCATCGCGGGATTGCGGGACGCTCCTTTGAGCGCCGCTTCGATCTGGCGGACCATATTCGCGTTGCCGGAGCAAGCCTGGTCAATGGCCTGCTGCATGTAGATCTGGTGCGTGAGATCCCCGAGACGTTGAAGCCACGCGCCATTCCGATTTCTACAAAGCCGGCGGAAACAACCAAGGTAATTGAAAACAAAGCCGCTTAAGTCAGCGCTGTCCGGCGCGGAGCCCAAAACCTCCGCGCCGGTTTCTTCTTATTTATTGGTTATTTGCGAAAAAGCGATTCGGCACCATGGCGAACCGCTTTCTTTCGTTCGATCGCCTGTCGAACCCTGGTAATCTCATCCTGCAATTCGACAATATAGTCGTCCAGTTCCTCGACCGACATGGGATCCAAAGCTTTGACGGCAACCTGCCGCTTGCGTGGTTCCAGTTCTTCCGGGTCCATGACCTGCCCTCTTGCTTCGACGACATCAAGGTACCAGACTGTTTTCGACATTGAGAAGTGGATAAACTATGAGCTTGCCGTTGGAGATGAAATGCATTGAGACGGCCGCGGACGGGACCCTGTCCGTCGGCCGCCGCCCCTTGCCTAAACCGGCTGCCGGTGAAATCTTGATCGAGGTAGAAGCCGCCGGCGTCAATCGACCGGACATCATTCAGCGCCAAGGTCTTTATCCCCCCCCTCCTGGTGCCTCCGATATTCTTGGTCTGGAAGTGGCCGGAACCGTTGTCGCCTTGGCCGACGATGTCGAGGGGCACCGGCTTGGCGATAAGGTCTGCGCCTTGGTAACCGGGGGCGGCTATGCCCAATATTGCACCGCCGCGGCATTGCTTTGTCTGCCTTGGCCGAAGGGATATGACGCGGTTCAGGCGGCGGCCCTGCCAGAAACTTTTTTCACCGTCTGGCACAATCTGTTTCAAAGGGGTCACCTGCTCAGCGGCGAACGCTTTCTCGTTCACGGCGGCAGCAGCGGGATTGGCACGACGGCCATCCAGATCGCCAAGGCCTTTGGCGCCGAGGTTTTCACCACTGCCGGCACGGATGAAAAATGCGCCGCCTGCCGAAAGCTTGGTGCCGATTTGGCTATCAACTACCGCACCGAGGATTTCGTCAGCGCCATCAGTACGGCAACCAAAGGCCGGGGCGTTGATTTGATCCTGGACATGGTCGGCGGTGACTATCTGGCGCGCAATATAAAATGTCTGGCACCGGAGGGGCGCCATGTCAGCATTGCCTTTCTCAATGGGCCGAAGGCGGAGGTAAATTTTCTTCCTGTCATGTTAAAGCGGCTGACCCTGACCGGCTCAACGCTGCGACCGCAATCGGTTGCCAACAAGGCCAGCATTGCCATCGCCTTGGCAGATAACATATGGCCGCTCCTGGACCAGGGCACCCTTTCCCCCCTGATCTCGGCGCAATTTCCCCTCGAACAGGCCAGCGAAGCCCATCACCTGATGGAAAGCAGTGCCCATATCGGCAAGATCATTCTGACAGTGTGATCAGGAATTTCGTGATTTTATCCCTCTGGCATTTGACCTGACCGGGGAGTGACCGCTATATAACAGTGGGCCTTCGGCTCCAGACCGGTTTATTCCGGAAACAGGTCAGCAGACAGTCACGAGAGAACAACAGGAGGAATTATGGCCTTGCCGCTCATGCCCAAGGCGACAGCCGTCTGGCTCGTCGAAAATACGACGCTGTCATTTGACCAAATTGCAGATTTTTGTGGTGTTCACGCCCTAGAAGTTCAAGCGATTGCGGATGGTGAGGTCGCGGTTGGCATCGTTGGTCTTGATCCGACGACCAATGGGCAATTGACCCGGGAAGAGATTGAACGGTGCGAAAAAGACGAAGACGCCCGTTTGCATCTGTCGACCCTTCCGGAATTAAGCCAAAGCAAAGCGAAAGGGGCACGCTATACACCCGTATCCAAGCGTCAGGACAAGCCCGACGCTATAGCTTGGTTGCTTAAGCATCATCCCGAAGTGTCAGATGCACAGGCCTGCAAACTTATCGGCACCACCAAGGACACCATCGCCAAAGTTCGTGATCGCAGTCATTGGAATGCGCTAAATATCAAGCCGCGCAATCCGGTCACGCTTGGCCTATGCAGCGAAGCCGATCTTGAAAAGGTGGTCATTCTGGCCCGCCCCCGCGGCCGTCAAAGTGGCTTACCCATAGCGGATGAGCCGGAAGCCCCGCAGGAATAACATTTTTTAGGCCGCCGCAGGAGCAATCAGAGCCTCTTGCGGCGGCTTGCAGCCTCTTCAACCAATCTCACAAAATTCAATAGCCGCTGGCTGGTCGGTTCGCGCAAGCGCCGATGGCGAAATCACACGAACTTAAAAATCACCACACTAGCGCCGCCACGCCATCGATGTTATGTTTCCAATACAGAAACAGTCGTCAACATCGAAGAGTGGAGAAAAGGATGCCAAAACACAGTCTTGCTAGCAGCCTCATCATATTAAGCCTTGCGATGCCGGCTTACGCGCAGACGGCACCAAAAGCGATTGAGCCCGCCCGCCCGGCCGCATCAGCTGTGCCACAGCCACAAATTTCTCAAATGGAAACAGAGGATCAATTAAAGCAGAAACACAAAGAGCAATGGGAGGAGCTTAAGGCGCGCCAAAAGGACCAACAAGCCAAGCTTCGGGCCCAACAAAAGGATCAGCACGATAAACAAAAGGCCATGGACAAAGATCAGCGCGACAAGTTGAAAGCCGAGCATAAGCAGCAACGCGATAAATTGCGCGCCGAGCAACGCGAACGCTACCAGAAGCTCCGTGACAGCCAAGCCGGCGGCGCCCCCGTCCCATCACGATAGGATAGACAACCAAGAGCTAACCCGGAGACAGCCCCCGACGGACTCGTCCGTCTGGGGCCTACCCCCAAGACACACCCCATCCCATTTGCGTTTTACAATATAGGCAGGCCTGTCGGCGAACCAGAGCCCATCAATTGGGTACGATTCGCTCCAATTCGTCCTTAATTTTCAATTTTTTGCGTTTAAGCTCCGCAACCGCGGCATAGTCCGGTGAGGGACGGCGGGATTCGTCATCAAGTGCCACTTCTAAGGCGGCATGCTTGGCTTTGAGGGACTCGACACGATCGAGAAGACCCATCACTATCCTCCATTGAGGTGAATGCCCATAGAAGATAGTAAGCTCGTTAGAAGCTCCTTGCCAAGCGGTTAAAATATGGAAAATGGCCCGATCATCGTTGGCATAACCGGCGCGTCCGGTGTGATCTATGGATTGCGTGTCCTGGAGGCTTTGCGCCGCCTTGGGGTACAAAGCCATTTGATTATGAGCCGTTCGGCCGAGATCACCCTTGGCTATGAAACTAAAATGAAAGTCGCCGAAGTTCATGCTTTGGCCGATGTGGTTTATCCCCCTGGCGATATTGCGGCCGCCCCCTCGTCAGGATCTTTTCGTACCCTCGGCATGATCATTGCGCCTTGCTCGATTCGCTCGATGTCCGAGATTGCCACCGGCGTCACAAGCTCTTTGCTGACCCGTGCCGCCGATGTCATGTTAAAGGAACGGCGGCGCCTGGTTCTCATGGTCAGGGAAACGCCCCTGCATACCGGACATCTGCGCAGCCTGACCCAGCTGTCGGAAATGGGAGCCATCATTGCCCCTCCTGTGCCAGCCTTTTACAATGCGCCGACCACTATTGAAGATTTGGTAGAACATAGCGTGGGACGGTGCCTTGACCTATTTGGACTGGACTGCACCAACCTCAAACGCTGGGGCGAACCAGTGCAGCGCTCGGGCGCCGCGCGGGCTCAATCACCGACATAAATACCCAACCCCCGGGCCGCATGGACGACGGCCCCCGTTGGATCAACGGATCGTGACCCACCGACCACCTTGGCAATGGGAACATCGACGACCCCACGATCCTGCCAGGCCACCATGCGGCTGAACCGCCCATTGGCCACGAGATCAACGGCGTGGACCCCAAAAGCCGACGCCAACAGACGATCGCGCATGCTTGGCTGCCCACCCCGCTGCACATGACCAAGCACGGTCACGCGGGTTTCCAAACCGGCCACCTCGGCCACCCGCTCCGCCAAATATTGCCCGATGCCGCCATAGCGCCGCTGGCCCTGATCGCAAAGAACCGTGATGGGTTTGCCGTCCTCAGTTCGACAGCCTTCGGCGACCACAATCAGGACATGGCTACGGCCCTCGCGCCGGACATCTTCGATTTTGGCGGCGATCCCGGAGAGGGAATAAGGAATCTCGGGAATCAGAATAATGTCGGCACCGCCGGCAATACCCGCATTCAAGGCGATATGGCCGGCATCGCGCCCCATCACTTCGAGAACCATCGCCCGGTGATGGCTGGCCGCCGTGGGCTGCAGGCGATCCAAAGCATCCACCACCACATTGACCGCCGTCGCAAAGCCGATAGCAAACTCAGTCTGATGGACGTCGTTATCGATGGTCTTGGGAATCCCCACCATCGGGACATTGCCTTGCCGGCATAAGCGATCCAGAATTTTTAAAGACCCATCACCGCCGATGACAATCAAGGCATGCAGACCCAGCATGTGATAGCCCTCGACGAAATCGGCGGAACGATCCTTCAGACTTCCATCGGGCATGGGAAAAGCAAATGGGTCGCCCTTGTTGGTGGTTCCCAGCATGGTCCCGCCCATCCGCAACATATTGCCATTGAACAGTTCCAGCGATAGTTCCTGATATTGCAGTGGCCGGTTCATCAGGCCCAGGGAGCCGTCTTTGATACCGTAAACCGTCCATCCATAATGCCGGATGGCCCGATAGACCACCGCCCGGATTGCGGCGTTTAACCCAGCGCAATCGCCTCCACTGGTCAGGATCCCCAAACGCCAAACATTGCTCATGAATAGTTATCCAATTGATGGCGAAACCTCCATCATGCCATACCGTTTTCCACGGCTTTCTGCTAGCTTGGATTTCGTGAAATTGCCAATGGCTGTGAGCGTTGGAGCATGATCGACGAGACCACCGAAGAAATGCGTGCCCGCTTGGAGAATCTGCGCTCCGAGCATCGTGACCTTGACGACGTCATCATGCGTCTTGCCGATGATGTTCCCTTTGACCAACTGAAATTAAAGCGACTGAAAAAGCGCAAACTGGCCTTGAAGGACCAGATTATTTCTCTGGAAAGTGCGATGCTCCCCGATATCATTGCTTGATTTTGCCAATCATCGCGGCATTGGCGTCCTCAAGCAGCTGCTGAGCGCCACTGTCCGGACCGATCGGGGCCAGCCCAATTTTGACATGAAACTGGAAAGTTAGACCCTCCCAGGCAAAACTCGATCGGGCGACGCTTTCCGCCAGATGGCGGGCCTTATCCGCCGCCAGGTCGTCGGCCGAAACAATCATCGCCAAAGCAAAATCCCCGCCATCCATATGCCCCAGAAGATCCGTTTGCCGCAAATTGGGCGTAATCGCGGCCAGAACGTGACGCAAAGCGGCATCGCTGGCTTGAAGGCCGTATAAAACGCGAAGGCGGTCGATGCCGGACATTTGCAAATAGACCAACGCCGCCGGAAGAGCGCTGCGTTTCGCCGCCTCGATCAATCGCGTCACACCCGACAAAAAAGCGCGCCGATTAAGGCAGGGCAGAAAAGGATGATGATCCAATTGGGCTTTTAAGAAATCCTCCTGCCGATGCGCCCTATCCAGTTTCTCGTGCAACTGGTCAATTTCCGTCACCAGTCTGGCAATCCCTTCTTGAACGGACACCGGTACCTGCCCCGGATCCTGGCCGAGGACGGAAGGCTCATCCTGAAAGTGCTGAAAGGGTTTGGGATGGCTTTGCCCGCCGTCGCGCGATGATCTGCCGTCGCTATGACGATCAAGAGCCTTGATCGCCGTGGCTGGCAATATTGTGGCGGTCCCGAACTCTTCGCTCACCGCGCGGCGCCTTTTCCATAGGGTCTGGCAACAGCCTCAGAATAGCGTTTATTGGTTAAATTTCGTTTACGATTCAATATGGTTAGGCTTTTCTTGCGTTCCCATTGGCGCCGCTTATAATGCCGCCTTTGCGCATTTCCGGGTCAAGCTCCCGGACTGTTCGGGCGAGATTATGAAACAAGCGCAGGTTGGGATCATAATGGGAAGTCAGTCTGACTGGCCGACTTTGCGCCACGCCGCTGACACCTTGGGCGCCCTGGCGATCGCCCATGAAACGCGGATTGTGTCGGCGCACCGGACCCCGGCAAGGCTCTATGACTATGCTAAAACAGCGCGGAGCCGCGGCCTTAAGGTGATCATTGCCGGCGCCGGCGGAGCCGCCCATTTGCCGGGAATGACCGCTTCGATGACCTCGCTGCCGGTTTTTGGCGTTCCCATAGAAAGCAAGGCCTTGAATGGCATGGACAGCCTTCTTTCCATCGTCCAAATGCCAGGCGGTATCCCCGTGGGGACCCTGGCCATCGGTAAGGCCGGCGCCATCAACGCCGCCTTATTGGCCGCCGCCGTTCTTGCCCTCTCAGACCCGGCTCTGACCGAACGACTTGACGCCTGGCGGGCTCGCCAGACGGCTTCGGTCGGCGAGATCCCGCTTGACGAAGAGAAAAATGCCGGCTGATAGCAAGGGAATTGGACCCGGCGGCACGATTGGCATTATTGGCGGTGGACAGCTTGGCCGCATGACGGCGCTTGCGGCGGCCCGGCTTGGCCTGCGCTGCCATGTCTTTTGCCCCGACCTTAATGCCCCAGCGACGCATGTGGCCAAGGCAACGATTGCCGCTTATGACGATGGCGATGCGCTGGCCCGCTTTGCCGATGATGTCGATGTGGTAACTTTTGAATTTGAAAATATCCCGGCCGACAGCGTCCGTATTTTGGCCGAGCATGTCCCCGTCCGCCCCAATTGGCGGGTCTTGCAGACCGCCCAGGACCGCCGCGAGGAAAAAGCATTTTTTCAGACCCTTGGCGTTGCCACCGCGCCCTGGCGCCCCGTGTCAAACCGTGCCGAATTGACAACGGCCGTTGAAGCGTTGGGCTGCCCCTCGGTCCTCAAAACCGCTCGCCTGGGCTATGACGGCAAAGGCCAGGTCAAAATCGACCGGCAGACGGACCTCGACCAGGCCTGGCAAATGGTTCAAGAACAGCCATGCATTCTCGAAAGCTTCATCAATTTTGACCGGGAAATATCCGTAATTGTGGCGCGGGCCCTGGATGGTGCGACGCTTTGCTATGACGCCGTGGAAAACCGCCATCGCCATCATATTCTCGATGTTACCACCGCCCCGGCAATACTCTCTGCTGAATTGGCAACACAGGCTGCCGAATTTGCAACCCATGCGGCGATGACCCTGGAGTTGGTCGGGCTTCTGGCCCTGGAAATGTTTATCACGCCAGATGGCCGTTTGCTGGCCAATGAAATGGCGCCAAGACCGCATAACTCAGGCCACTGGACCATCGATGCCTGCCAAACCGACCAGTTTGAACAATTGGTTCGTGCCGTTTGCGGACTTCCTCTGGGCAATCCTGCTAGACATGCGGATGCGGTCATGACAAATCTGATCGGCGATGATGTTCTGCAATGGCGGATGCTGCTCAGCGAGCCTGGGGCCCATGTTCATCTTTATGGCAAAGATGAAGCGCGACCAGGCCGAAAAATGGGGCATGTGACCCGGCTACGGCCCAGGACAAATCCTTGATCTATTCGTCCAGCCACTGCAACGCCGACCGACGCAAAACCATCAGGTAAATATTTTGGAACAATGGATCACCGACCTCGCCAATAATTACGGATCCCTGGTTTATCTGGTGATCCTGATTTGGACCTTTCTCGAAGGGGAAACCGTGGTCCTGGTCACCGGTGCCTTGATTTCCGGCGGCACCGTAAATTTGCATGTTTGGACTTTGGCTCTGGTCGCGTTCGTCGGCAGTTTCTCTGGCGATCAGGCTTGGTTCTATATTGGCCGCCGCTACGGCACCCCCCTGCTCTCGCGTTGGCCGACGATGGCCGACAAGATTGAATGGGCCTTCCAACTGCTGCGTAAAGAAGAAGACATCTTTATCCTGACCTTCCGGTTTATTTATGGGCTGCGCAATATCAGCCCGTTTGTCATCGGCATGGCCGGCGTTTCCAGGATCAAATTCCTGGTCCTCAATTTTATCGCCGCCGCCGTCTGGGCCAACGCCTTTGCCTGGGGCGGCTATACCGTCGGCAAGGTTATGGAAACCTATCTTGGAGAATCCTCCCAGATGGTATTGGGGGGGATTGTTGTCCTGGTGCTGGCCAGCGCCTTGGTCAAAAAATTCCGCAAGCGACGCTTACCGAAAGCCGCGCCATCGGCCGCCGCCGAAGATCCTGCGGATTAAAAGCGACGGGCCCGCCCCGCTTTCTTTTTGGCCAACAAATAAAGCGGATTGGGTAAAGCCTTGATGCGGCGCGTGGCATTGGCGCGAATTTTAGGGATCTGCCCGACCTCGCGCAGCCTTCGTCCCAGGAATAGCCAGGTCTCGGCAAAGCCCTCCGATTCATCTTCCAACCAACAAAGGGTGGTCGCGCTATAGACGGCCGCGAGGGTCAGCCGTCTGGAGTAATAACTGAAATCCGTCGACTTATCCCCGGCCGCTTGCCAGATTGCGTCAACCGTATGCCAGGTCGTCCGTAAGGCGGCCGCCCCGTGACCGGGCAAGCCAAACAATGAAACCGCGCGCCGGATGGCTTCACGATGGCCGCTCCAGCCTTCCAGCCGTCGACGGACCAGCCAGGCTATCCGCTCCGAAACCTTCAATGCTGAAAGATCCTGCGCCGCCGCCTCGTCCAATAGACGTTGATCGGCCAACAGCGCAAGATGCTCAACGGCCGCGACCGGACCGGCAGGAAAGGCCCGCTGCGCCGCATCCGGATCAAAACCGGCATCCTTTGATGCCTCGATCAAGGCGCGACGGCTCCAGCCTTCAAAAGGCACATGGGGCAGCGCCGCCAAAACAATCTGGTCCTGCATCGCACGGAAATTCAAAGCTTCATTCATGATCTGTCCTTTTGACCGCAAACAGCCTGTCTGTGCAGTTCAGCCGTCATGGCAAGGTTGGACCATTCCTTGACATGCGACAAATATAAAAGACCGATAAGGTGATCATATTCATGCTGCACCACCCTGGCATGCATTCCCTCGACCTCTCGCTCAATAAGTTGGCCATCCATACCCCATCCGCGATATCTAATATAACGCCAGCGAGGGACCAGACCGGCCAAACCTGGCACCGAAAGGCAGGCCTCATAGGCCTCGACCACCTCATCCGACAAAGGCTCGAGGCTCGGATTGAACAAGGTGGTCAGCGGAACGCCCTGTCCATCGGCGCTTCGCGCCGGCGGCAGATGAAAAATCATCACCTGCAGCGCCACCCCCAACTGCGGTGCCGCCAGGCCAATTCCTCCCGCTACAGCCAGCGTTTCCTGCATATCCGTAACCAGCTCAACCATCTCCGCCCGACAAGGATCGGCAACCGGTGCCGCCGGTCCAAACAAGATGGGATTGCCCAAAAGCGTGATTTCGCGAACTGTCATTCCAATAATATGGGCGGCCCGGATCTCGGGGTAAAGAGCCAAGCAAGGGCTTCCCATTGCCAAAAGCTTATGATATGTAGACCCCTTCGCGGGCGACAGGGGTCGTCCATTTCGATTCAATGCCCAGGACGGCGCAAGCCGTCCTTGCCGTTTTTGAAGCGTGAAGGAGCGGTGACGCAACGTGCAGGTTCTCGTTCGTGACAATAATGTCGATCAAGCCCTGAAGGCCCTCAAGAAAAAGATGCAACGTGAGGGTGTCTTCCGTGAAATGAAATTGCGCCGCAACTACGAGAAACCCTCGGAGAAGCGGGCGCGCGAGAAAGCTGAGGCGGTGCGTCGCGCCCGCAAGCTGGAACGCAAGCGGCTTGAGCGCGAAGGCTTCTAAGGCAGTCTTTTTCTAAGCAGCTGCTTTCTTACCGATAAAAGCCATCGAGGAAGCTTGTCTTTTTCGATGGTTTTTGTGTGTTCAGCTTTCGGCTGAAACAACCTTCGCACGATGCGAAGCGATCGGCCAATCTGACTTTAGAATAAAAATAAGGTTGTTGCGGCCTCGAGGAAGGCATATCCCTATTTGCGGATTGGGTAACGACTAGGCTTTTTCCGCGGGATTACGAATAATGCTGCGTCGGCATCTGAAATGGGGAACCGCCTTCACTGAAGTCGTGATGCTGGTGATCGCCCTGTCGGCCCTGGGCAGCTATGTGGGCTGGAATCTGTATTCCCGCTACGCCCGCATTCAGGAAACGCAACGCGAGCGGGTCCAGAACGCAGCCAGGATCATCGCCGTCAATTTGGAAACCGAGTTGCTGGCGGTGGACAACACCATAAAATCCGTTCTGGCGGACATGCCAAATTTTGATTTCCATAAATCTGGAAAAAAAGAACTGATTCATGAACTAAAAAACTTTAATGACGCGGTACCTTCAATCCGTTCATTTTTTGTATTAGATGCAGATGGAACGGTGATTGCCAGCGATCCAGAAAATATTGCAGGCAATAACTTTCGTGATAGAGACTATTTTAAAATACCAAAACTTAAACCAAACCCTTCCCTAATTTATGTTTCGCCACCCTACAAGACGACACTTGGCGACATTAATATCGCATTCTCGCGTGTTTTAATGGATACCCATGGCAATTTTTCTGGGGTTGTCGTCGCTGCCTTGGACCCTTCCTATTTCGCAACCCTGATGGGGTCAGTGCGTTATGCACCGGATGTTTGGACTTCCTTGGTTCATGGGCAAGGCCAGCTTTTCATGATGGTCCCGGCCCGCAATGACCTGGTTGGACAGAATCTCAATCTGCCGGGATCAATGTTCTTCCGACACAGGGAAAGCGGCCAAGCCAGAACCGTGTTTTCTGGAACCATCCTGAGTACCGGAGAAGATCGGACAATCGCCCAACTAACCTTTCGCCCCGCCACTCTTCCCTTAAATGAGCCACTGGTAATCGCAGTCGCCACCGATCTGAAAGCCCATTTTTCCGGATTGCGCAGCGATATCCTTGCACAGACCGGCTTGTTCGGCCTCTTGGCCATCGGAAGTATCATGGGGCTACGCTTACACCAGCGGGCGAACCGGCGTTCTGTTCAGCGAATTGAAGCTGAAAAAATCCGCTGGCAGACCATATTAAAGATGGCGAGCGACGGCATCCATATTCTTAACAAGGAAGGCTTTCTGGTAGAGGCCAATCAATCCTTTCTGAACATGCTGGGGTACGATGATACAATTATTGGAAAACTCCATGTCTCGGATTGGAATGTTCTGTCGACATGGGGCGAAATCAAGGCAAGGAATGATGACCTGATAGCCCGGCAGGGGCAGATGGTGTTCGAAACACGCCATCGCCGCCATGACGGTACGGTTATGGATGTAGAAATCAATACGGCGGGAATCAATCTCGACGGCGAGGGTTATGTTTACGCCGCTTCCCGCGATATTTCCGAGAGAAAGAAGAAAGATGAACGCCTGCAAAGGGCGGCACACTATGATAGTCTGACCAACCTCCCCAACCGGATGCTTTTCGCGGACAGGCTGCAACAGGCTATTTTCCAAACGAAAAGGACCCCTCTTCTTCTGGTCGTTGGTTATTTGGACCTGGACGGATTCAAACCTGTTAACGACCGCTACGGCCATACGGCCGGCGACGTCGTTCTTGTCGAAATCGCGGCGCGCCTTCGCAGCTGTATGCGGGGTGGCGATACGGTCGCCCGCTTGGGGGGCGATGAATTTGTTTTTCTTCTCTTAGGCTTGGATCGATTTGAGGAATGCCGGATCGCCCTTGAGCGGATCCTGAGCGCCATCAATCAACCAATAGCCATTAACGATGTCGCGGTCACTGTCTCGGCCAGCATTGGCGTTACGATCTTTCCGACCGACGGGGGCGATGCCGACACACTCTTACAACATGCCGATCAGGCGATGTATCAAGCCAAGCTCGGCGGCAAGAACCAGTTTCTTGTTTTTGATGCCGGTGATCGGCGTTCACCGCCTGCGAGCGATAGCAAAACCGAGAACGCTCCCCATTCTGGCTCCTGACCGGGCCGTAACTTTTCCAGCAACAGCTTCGTAGCTATGTTACCCTCGCCGGAAGACGGGGTAACCGTCACATGGGTGGGATTCGGGAAATCAAATGCTAGTGCTTCCGCTGAGGCTGCGCAGACTCTTTTTGGGCTTGGTGCTTCTTCTGGGATTCAGCGCCTCGGCTGCAGCCGACGCTGTCCCGCGCATCCTTCTGGTTCACTCCTATCATGACACGCTCGACTGGACCGCCGACATCAATCGCGGGTTTCTTCAGGCCTTCAGTGAAACCGGCCAACGGGTCGAGATTTATGTCGAATATCTCGATGCCATAAGATTTCCCAACCGGTCCTCCGCCGAGTTCATGAGCTATCTGGTGGCGAAATATGGTTCCAATCCGCCGGACCTGTTGGTGGTTGCCGATGATCAGGCCTTCGACCTTTTGAAAGTTGAAAGAAACCGGATTGCGCCGGGGAAACCCTTGATATTCTGCGGACTCAATGACCTGACGAAGGAACAGGTAGCCGGGCTCCAAAATCTTGTCGGCGTAGCCGAAATCCCGTCCTTCAAAGAGACGCTTCAACTCATGCGGCGGTTACGCCCCCTTTCGCGAACGCTGGTGGTTGTCGGCGACAAATCTCACACCTATCAAATCAATAAAGCGGGACTTCAGCGCGCCCTGCAGTCCCTGGACGATCCCTTTCCCAATGTCCGTTATGTCGAGGACTCACAAATTTCCCCGGTTACCGAGACCCTGGCACGGCTGAGTTCGGACTCGGTTATTTTTCTGATGGCACGGTTGGCCGATGCGGATGGCATTATTGTCCCCGCGGCCGAAGCCGGACGAAGACTGACCCAGGCAGCCCCCGTCCCCACCTTCAGTACCTGGAATTTCTGGCTGGGTCAGGGACTGGTCGGCGGCAAAGTGATCAGCGGATTTCAACAGGGCTATACCGCTGGATTACAGGCGAAGCGCGGATTGGGCGGCGCGCCAGTCCAACTGGAAGACAGTGCCTGGGAAAGCCCAAATAAATGGCAATTCGATTATGCCGCGCTCAGTCGATTTGGCCTCTCCCTTGACGCTTTACCGTCCGATTCGGAAATAATCAATCGCCCGCCAGGGATCTGGGAAGCGCACCGCGAGTTCATGCTTCTTCTGATCTTTATCGGGGCCGTGCTGCTGACCCTGATCCTGGCCCAGGGGGCCATATTGAGGGTCAGAAGCCGGACGATGAAAACAGTGTCCAATCGCGAAAGCGAACTCATTGTCAGGCTTTCACGGGCGGCGGAATTCCGTGATCCCGAAACCGGCTTTCATATCAGCCGCATGGGATATTTTTCGAAACTGATCGCGATGCAGTTGGGTCTTAGCGAGAAGATGTGCGGCCTGATTCAAAGAGCCGCTTGTATGCATGATGTTGGCAAGATCGGCACGCCCGACAGTATTCTCCTTAAAGCCGGTCCTCTTGACACCAAAGAATTGGCAGTCATGAGGCGACATCCGGAAATTGGTCATAGCATATTGGACGGCAGCGAATCGGCGCTGATTAAACTGGCGGCCGAAATCGCAATTACCCATCATGAGAAATTCGACGGAACCGGCTATCCCAGCGGTCTATCGGGAGAAGAGATCCCTTTGGTGGGTCGTATCGTTGCGGTCGCCGATGTCTTTGATGCCTTGACCAGCACCCGTCCTTATAAGGTCGCCTGGGATATTGAACGGGCCAGAAGCTATCTTTTGGAAAACCAGGGGAGCCATTTCGACCCCCGCTGTGTCGAGGCTTTTATGTCGGCCTGGCCCCAAGTAAAAGCTGTCCGCGAACAGTACCCGGATCAGGAAAGCCGATCAGCCTGACATAACCGTTCCTACAATCCGACCTTTTGCAGAGCCTCGCTTTGACGCTGCGCCAGATCATTGGCATTGAAATCGCGGATCAGATCGTGAAACAGGTTATGCCAGTTTATCTCGGCCTTCAAACGCAGAAAGACCGAGCCTAAACCGATGGCCGCCCGATCCATCAGAACAAACTCGCGCGGGGGCTTAACGCCGCCGATCCGCCGCAATTCCGCATGGACCTTCTCGGCAATTTCCCTGCCGTAAACACCATCCTCGCTGTCTTGAATGCGCCTGGTCTTATCCTCGAGCAAGGGGCCATATAAAAATCCGGCCCACATATTCAAAACATCAATCAACTCTTTGGAAAGATTGCCGAATCCCCAGGTCTGGTAAGCATGCACCGCCAGTTCCCGGTCATTGCGGTCCAAGGCATTATAAAGATCGATAACCCCACTGACGAAACTCGGAGGGAAGACCCGGATGCAGCCAAAGTCCAATAAATTAACCCCGAAATCGGGGCGGACGGTATAATTGCCAAGATGAGGATCGCCGTGAATTACCCCATAAAAATAAAACGGCACATACCAGGCCCGAAACATATTGTAAGCGACCGCATTCCTTGCTTCCAAACTCGCATCAACAAAGTTGGTGATCCTTTCACCATCCAACCAATCCATTGTCAGCAGACGGTGCGTACTGAGGTCCGAATCGACCCCCGGCAGATGAACGCCTTTTTCTTCAGCCAGCATAGTGGCGTAAAGAGCCAGATGACGGGCCTCCCTCAGATAGTCCAATTCTTCACGCAAGCGATCGCTCAGTTCCGCATGCACCTCGGAGCCATCAATAGAACGGTCATAGCCCCGATAAAGGGCAAGGATCATACGCAATTGCCGCAGATCCGCTTCGACCACCGAAGCCATTTCCGGATATTGCAGCTTACAAGCCAGTTGTCGTCCATCAAGGGCCTGCGCCCGATGCACCTGACCAAGCGACGCGGCTGCCGCCGCGTCATGCTCGAAGGACGAAAAGCGGCTTTGCCAATCAGGCCCCAACTCATTGGCCATCCGCCGCTTAACGAAGGGCCAGCCCATTTGCGGTGCATTAGCCTGCAAATGGGCCAGCTCCTGAGCATATTCCCGCGGCAGAGCATCGGGAATGGTCGACAGAATCTGCGCCACCTTCATCATCGGGCCTTTAAGACCGCCTAAGGCCACCTTAAGGTCCGCCGCCTTCTTCTCGATATTGCCTTCGCGACCCAACATTTTGTCGCCGGCCATACGCGCCGCCAGACTGCCGACCGCTGTAGAAACCTGGGCATAGCGCTTTACACGGCCACTCAGGCGATTGCCTTCGGAGGAATATTGCTTTTCGTCAGCCATTACTTGGACCGCCTGGGTTAGGCCATTGATGCCAATTCGTCGATAAAGCCGATAATCACATTTAGACCTCGACGCCAGAAGGCCGGATCACCGGCATCCAAGCCGAAAGGCGCCAGCAATTCCTGATGGCGCAGAGTACCGCCTGCCCGCAACATCTCAATATATTTATTCACAAAGTCTGGAGAGCCTTTTTGGTAAACATCATAAAGTGAATTTACCAGACAGTCTCCAAACGCATAGGCATATACATAAAATGGTGAATGCACAAAGTGCGGAATATAGGACCAATAGTTTCTATATTCATCATCAAACCGCATGGATGGACCGAGGCTTTTTTTCTGTATATTAAGCCAAATCTCACAAATTCTATCAGATGATAACTCCCCCCCTCTCCTTTCCTCATGTATTTCTTTTTCAAACTCGAAAAACGCAATTTGCCGCACCACCGTATTGATCATGTCCTCAACTTTAGAGGCCAAGAGCAAACGGCGCCGTTCCGGATTCTTCTCTGCTGCCAACAGCGCCCGAAATGTCAGCATTTCACCAAAGACCGAAGCGGTTTCCGCCAAAGTCAATGGGGTTCCCGACAAAAGCTGCCCCTGCGATGAAGCCAGGATTTGATGAACCCCATGCCCCAATTCATGGGCCAGGGTCATCACATCCCGCGCCTTGCCTTGATAATTCAGCAAAAGATAGGGATGCACGGATGGGACGGTCGAATGCGCAAAGGCCCCCGGTGATTTGCCAGGTCGGGCCGGCGCATCAATCCATCCCGAGACAAAGAATTTACGGCCAATATCCGCAAGTTCAGGCGAGAAGGCGCCATAAGCGTCCAAAACAATATCTTTGGCTTCGGCCCAAGGGATGCGTCGATCTTCGTCCCCGGGCAAGGGCGCGTTGCGGTCCCAATAATCCAGCTGGGAAACGC
>DUZC01000003.1 GCA_013349735.1 Rhodospirillaceae bacterium | reverse complement strand
AATTCCCCCGCTGATCGCTTGTTCTTTCAACGCGCGCCCACACTACCGCAAGGACGCAGCGCTCACAACGAGTTTGCAGACGAGACGGCCGAACGCAAAAGCGAGCCTAAGGGAAGATGCAGATGATCATTGGCCGCCAGCAGATTGCCGCTTTGCAGCATGTCATGCCCGCCATCGATCTCGCTGACATAGCCCCCGGCCTCGCGCACCAGGATAATGCCGGCCGCGACATCCCAAGGTTTCAAGCCGAACTCCCAGAAGCCTTCGCAGCGCCCGGCCGCGACATAGGCCAGATCAAGCGAAGCCGCGCCAAAACGACGGACACCGGCGGTGGCTTCCATAACGGCGGCCAATTGTTTTAAAAAACGTTCCGGCTCCGGTCTGCCCTGATGGGGTATGCCGGTGGTGATCACCGCCTCGTCCATTTTGCGTCTGGCTGAAACGCGTAACCGTCGCTCATTAACGAAACTGCCGAAACCTTTTTCCGCCCAAAACATTTCATCAGTGAGCGGTTGGTAAATGACCCCGGCAATCGGCTCGCCATCGCGGACCAATCCGATGGACACCGCAAAATGGGGTATGCCATGCAGGAAGTTGGTGGTGCCGTCCAGCGGATCGATTACCCACAGATTATGCGGGTCGGCACCGGCAATCGGCCCCGACTCCTCTAGCAGAAACCCATAATCCGGTCTGGCCTTTTTCAGTTCCTGGCACAGGCATTTTTCAACGCGATGGTCCGCCGCTGAAACAAAATCGCCAGGACCTTTTTTTGAGACCTGAAGATGCTCAACCTCGCCAAAATCGCGCAAAAGACCGCGGGCCGCCTTGCGGGCGGCCGCAGCCATCACATTGACATTGGCGGAGCGGGCAATCATCAGTCTTTGGCACGTTCCACATAGGTGGAATCCGCTGTGTTGACAACGATTCGTGTGCCCGCCTCAACGAAAGGCGGAATCATAACACGAACACCATTTTCCAGAATTCCCGGCTTGTAAGACGACGCGGCCGTTTGACCTTTTACCACCGGATCCGCTTCAACAATTGTCATGGTTACTTTGTCGGGCAAGGTCACCGAAACCGGTGAGCCTTCGATGAGATCCACCGTGCAGGGCATGCCATCTTGCAAATAAGCGGCGGGCTCGCCAACGACTTCGCGGGGCACTGAAAACTGCTCGAAGCTTTCCGCATCCATGAAGGTCAATTGTTCGCCGTCACCAAACAGAAAAGTGCAGTCTTTTTCTTCGACTTGCAGCTTTTCCACGGTGTCGGCGGTACGCCAGCGTTCGTTGGTCTTGGTGCCGGTCCTGACGTCCCGCATCTCAACCTGGATGAACGCGCCACCCTTGCCGGGTTGTATCAACTGAATTTTGAGAACCGCCCATTGCCGGTTGTTATGTTCGAGAATGTTGCCGGGGCGGATAAGGTTGGCATTAATCTTCATGGGTCTGACCAAGGGGAGTTGTAAAACAGGCGCGGACCCTAACAGCTTGATCGGTCCGGTGCAACGGGCTCCTGGTTGGGCTGGTGATGGCGCTGGCCTTGCCAGTCGGTAATTTGGTGCGGCTCAAGGTAATTTGGTCCCACCGGAACTTTGCCATGCCCCCCGGGAATATCGAGCACGTAAGTTGGCTGACAAAGCCCCGAGACCCGGCCGCGCAGAGAGCGCATGATGGCTTGACCAGTCTTGATGTCGGTAACAAAACGCCCGGTGCCGGGGGCGCGATCAAGATGGTGCAAATAATAGGGCTTGATGCGATTGCGCACCATCGCCCGCAACAAAGCCTCCATTACGGTCGGGTCGTCATTAATTCCTTTGAGCAATACAGTTTGACCGAGCAGGGGAAGGCCGATCCGGGCAAGGCGCAGGCAGGCCTCTCCGGCGGCTTGCGTAAGTTCGCGGGCGTGATTGCAGTGGATCGCCAGCCAGACCGGTTTCGATCGGTTCAATTGCGCCAGTAAATCCGTATTTATTCGGTCTGGGTCGCTGATCGGGATCCGACTGTGCAGGCGGATGATCTCGACATGTGGAATGGCTTCCAGTTCGGCTAAAATCGCCCCAAGACCTTTTGGCGGCATCATTAAGGGGTCGCCGCCGGTTATCACGACCTCCCAAATCTTTTTATGGCCGCGGATATAATGAAGTGCGAGATCCAGCTCCGTGGCCGTCAGCAAGGCCTGCGAGCCACCAACCGTTTCGCGCCGGAAGCAGAATCGGCAATAGACCGGACAGTGCAACATCGGCGTTAACAGGACACGGTCGGGATAGCGGTGGACAATGCCTTTGACCGGGCTGTGATGCCGGTCGCCGATCGGGTCGAGCCGTTCCTCCGGCCGATTTTCCAGTTCATCCAGTGTTGGGATGAATTGGGCGGCAATGGGGTCGTCGGGGTCAGAGGGGTCGATCAAATGCGCTAAGGCCGGGGTCAGGGCAACAGAATAGCGCCGTGCCACCTGGTCGATCGCCGCGATCTGCTCGCTGCTGATCAACCCGGCCCGGGCCAAATCGGCTCCCTGGCGGAGGATCGGCTGGCGCAAGGATGGGGGCGCAAACTCGTTCATGATGCGGGAGACCTCTGTTCGTAAGGATCGGGCTCGGGCATAGTTGCCGGATTGCACTGTGATATAGGGATTGAGATGCGGGGGGAAGAGTGGTGGCGACCTGAACGTTTTGCAATGCGGCGCCCCGCCCTGGAAACGCGCGCACGAATTGTGGCGTCTTTGCGGGCCTTTTTTGCCGAACAGGATTTTTTAGAGGTTGAAACGCCCTGCCTCCAGGTTTCGCCGGGCACCGAGCCGCATATTATGGCCTTGGAAACGCGTCTGCGGGATCCCTTCGCCAGCGCCGCGCAGCGATTTTTTCTGCATAGCTCGCCGGAATTGGCCATGAAAAAATTACTGGTCGCCGGACTGACCCGGATCTTTCAAATTGCGCATGTTTGGCGCGATGGCGAACGGTCACCGCTCCATCATCCCGAGTTCACTATGTTGGAATGGTATCGGATTGGCGCAAATTGCGCACGGTTGGTCGAGGACTGCGCCGGCCTTTTGGTTCAGACCGCGCGGGCGGCGGGCGTCGACAGATTTCGGCGCGGCGCGCGCTGGTGCGACCCAATGGCGCAGCCAATAATGCTGAGTGTCGCCGATGCCTTTACGGACTATGCCGGGGTCGATCTTTTGGCCAGCTGCCAGGATCCTTTGCACCCGGATCGGGAGAAGCTGGCCGGGCAGACCAAGGATGCCGGGCTGTATGTCGGAGAGAATGACAGTTGGGAGGATATCTTTTTTCGCATCATGCTCGAACGGATCGAGCCGCATCTCGGGGATAAGGCGCCTCTGGTCTTGTACCGCTATCCCCTAACTTTGGCGGCCTTGGCGAAGCCTTGTGCGGATGATCCCAGGCTTGCCGAGCGGTTCGAACTCTATATTTGCGGGCTGGAACTCGCCAATGCCTTTGATGAATTGACGGATGCGGTCGAGCAGCGCCGGCGCTTCCTCGCTGATCTGGCGCTAAAAGAGCAGATTTACGGCATTCACATGCCCCTGGATGAAGATTTTCTCGACGCGATAGCCGCGGGTTTGCCCAATTGCGCCGGCATTGCCCTGGGCATTGACCGGTTGGTGATGCTGGCGACAGGGGCTGAGGACATTGAAGCGGTTCTCTGGGCCCCGGTGCGCGCCTCAATAAGTAGCAATTAGGCGGTTGAAATCGCGTACAGCTGCTGCCGGCCCCGCCGGATGGTTCCAAACTCCGGCTGAGACCGCCAGGAAGTCAGCCCCTGCCTCGATCAGGGCGGCTGCATTATCCAGCGTGATCCCGCCGATGGCGACACAGGGAATCTCCATTAATTGGGACCACCAAGTCAGGATTTCCGGTTCGGCATGGCTGCTGGCTTGCTTGGTCATCGTCGGAAAAAAGGCCCCGAAAGCCACGTAATCGGCCCCGGCTTCACCCGCTTCCATGGCCAAATGCCGCGAGTCATGGCAGGTTACGCCGACGATGGCGGAACCGCCGACAAGGGCTCGCGCCTTGGCGTAGGGGCTGTCCTGCTGGCCAATATGGACGCCATCGCAGCCCGTTTCGAAGGCTAAGTCTGGCCGGTCGTTCAAGAGCACCGCGACGCCGCGCTTTTGCGCTTCGGGGCGGAGAACATCGATGGCACGGCAGAGTTGATCCTCGGCTAGTCCTTTCAGGCGTATTTGCAGGCAGGCCACATCGCCGCTATCCAAAGCGACGGCCAGATCTTTGGCAAAAACCGCAAGATCGTGAATCTCAGGCGGGGTTATCAAATAGAGACGGCAACTCCCGGAATTTTCTGTGCGTCCAGTCATTTCTTTTCCGGTGTTGGTCTTGGTCCGAAACGCAAAACATGGGCCTCGGGGCGATCCAGAGCTTTTTGGGTCACGGTGATGACGTCATGGACCGAAAACGGCATGGAAAGACTTTCGTTAGCGCCGCATTGCCGGGATTTTTGCCTGGCATCCCCATCCTGCGCGTCGACCACCAGGATGATCGGCGTTTTGAGTTTATGCTCGCGCCGCAATTGGGCGACGACGGTTGGCCCATCCAAGGTATCCATCTCAAATTCGCAGAAAATGATATCAGGTTTTAAGAGTTCCAATTGACGAAGCATTTCCACAGAAGGGCCGGCGCTAACAGTTTCTGCGCCGATTTGTTTGAAAATGGGTGTCAGCAGATCGCGGATCGGCCGGCTTTGATAAATGAGCATCACTTTACGTTCAGCCAGTGACCGACTTTGTTTGAAGTCCATGATGATGGGCCTTCTTGGTTGCTTCGAGCTACAGAAAGTCTGCCATGGCTTGCGCCTGTTTGCGACCAAATTGGTTGCCCCGTTATTGTCTATTCCTGGGATCCTGTCTGGTTCAGCCAGTGACGTGCCGCCATGAGCGGATTGGCATGACCGGCAAGGTCTAAGATATTATGCGGCCGCTGATCGACAATTTTACCCGGTAATGACCGGGCGATCTGATCGAGCCGCTCAAGCATGTCCTGGTCGGCTGACAGCCTTACCATTTCCACGCCGGCAAACAGAGCCGCCAAGGCCAGCCCGGGGGCATCACCACAATCGAGCATGGCCGTCGCTTTGGCGTCAGGAACGCTTTGACGGGCCAGGGTCAACATGGCTTGGAAATAGGCGATCCCCAAGGATTGTGCGCCAAAAGGCGGCGAGACCAGAACCACATCGATGTCACTGTCCAAAGCAGCCGTCAAAGCAGCTTTGGCCTGATCGGCTGAATGAACCACAAAGCCCGTCAGATCAGACTTCCAACTCGACCGAATAATTTTCGATCACCGTATTGGCCAGCAGGCTTTTACACATTTGCTCGACCGTGGCTTTGGCGACCACAGGATCCGTTTCCGCCACTGTCATTTCGATAAATTTGCCCTGGCGAACATTATCGACACCGGCAAATCCCAAGGAGGACAGAGCATGCTGGACCGCCTTGCCCTGTGGATCGAGGACGCCGCTTTTCAGGGTGATGTGCACCTTAGCCTTCACGGGTTGCTTCCTTTGATTGAATTTATTGAACGGTTTCAGGACCCTTCATGTCACGCGGCCCGCCTTCGGGAAGAATACCCAGGCGCCGCGCCACTTCCTGATAGGCTTCCTCGACATTGCCAAGGTCACGGCGGAAGCGGTCTTTATCCATTTTTTCGCCAGACTTATTGTCCCACAGCCGACAGTTATCAGGGCTGATTTCGTCGGCAAGGATAATTTGCATATCCTCGCCAGTGTAATGCCGTCCGAATTCCAATTTGAAATCAACCAACCTGATCCCGACGCCCAGAAAGAGCCCAGTCAGGAAATCATTGATGCGCAGCGACAGGGACATAATTTCGTCCAGGTCATGCACCGTGGCCCAGCCAAAGGCCGTCACATGTTCTTCCGAGACCATTGGGTCGCCCAATTCATCGGATTTGTAATAAAACTCGACGATGGAGCGTGGCAGGGGGGTGCCCTCAGGAATGCCAAAGCGCTGGCTCAGCGATCCGGCCGCTACATTGCGGATCACGACTTCCAGGGGAATGATTTCCACTTCGCGGACCAACTGTTCGCGCATGTTCAGGCGGCGCACAAAATGGGTCGGCACACCGACTTCGCCCAGACGCAACATCAGATATTCGGAAATCCGATTGTTGAGGACTCCCTTGCCGGTGATGGTGCCCTTTTTCTTGTTGTTGAAGGCCGTTGCGTCATCCTTGAAATATTGGACGAGCGTGCCTGGCTCCGGACCTTCAAAGAGAACTTTAGCTTTGCCCTCGTAAATCTGCTTGCGTCGCGCCATGGCCATAATCCGGCAAAAGAGTGGGGGGCTGACCCGGGCTGCGCCCTGATCTCCCTAAGCGCCGAAGGACCGGCGCGTCAAGCGTCCGGTCCCTCTTGCTTTCTATATTCCATATAGCAGGGAGCCTGCCCAAGCACAACCGTCCCCGGTTAAGCAGAGCTTATCCGAGGGCATGATAAATGCATTTATCGGGCGGACCGGCGGCGAAAAGAAGGATCGGCGGCGCTCCGGCGGTTTCCAGTCCTGGCAGGGCGATCAGCGCGGAACTGCGGGTGCCGAAGCCATTTTCCAGCTGAAAGCATAGCCCGGCTTCGCTTTGATCCTGGGCCGAAGCGGTGCAGCCCAACAGCTGTTGCCAGGATTGCCAATCGTCCTGGTCCGGCTCGGGCGGGCGAGCGGTCTCAAAACGCGGCAGAAAATTTGCGATGCGCGGATCAATCCGGTCGTTCAACTCAAAGGCAGTTACCATCGACAGCCCTTCAGCCAGCGCGGTCAGATGCACGCCTTGGCCATCAGCCCGCAACCAAAAGGCGTCTCGATTGTCGGCGATAATCATGTTGAAGGGGCGGTAGGCTCGGGGATCCAATTGGGACAAGGCCCGCGCCGCATCCTCGGCATCGGCATGATCCAAGGCATCCAACACCAGTTCGCCCCGTGATCTTTTTCCCTGTTCGGGTCCAAGGGTTCCCATGCGGTTAAGGATGGCGGCCACCAGCCCTTCGTCATTGACCCCAAGCCATGAGCCGCCCGCCAATTGATCCTGGCCGGCAATGACATTGGGGCGGTCGGGCCAGTGTCGTGCCGGTGGCCGCCAGGGCCGATCAATCATTTCATCGCGATTGGCGCCCAGGAGCAATGGCCAGGGGTGATTGGGGCGGCGCAAAACTACGACCGTACACATTGCAAAATTCCGGTACACCGAAGACGAGGCTGCCGCTATAAAGAGGCAGGGCGGGTAAGGGTAAGCATAATGATTTCGCCCAATCAATTAAAGAGGGCTGGCCGTTCATGAGCCTATTGGATGAGCGTGAAAAAGGATTTGAGGCCAAATACCGCCTGGATGAGGAATTGGCCTTTAAGGTCAATGTCCGGGGCGCCAAGCTGCTTGGTTTATGGGTTGCTGACCGGCTCGGTCTTGGCCCCGAGCCGGCGAGCCTCTATGCCCGGTCCGTCGTTGAAAATGCTCTTTCGGATCCGAGCCACAAAATGTTGTTAAAACAGCTCGAGGCGGATCTTGCGGCGAAAGGGTTGGCTGCGGATGCGGCTGAGCTCGAGCGGCAAAGAGAGGGCTTTCTGGTTCAGGCCAAGCAGGAGTTGGCGGCGGCCTCTGAGCAAAAGCCGACTTAGCTGTCGGGCGTGAAGACACGCCGGAAGATTTCATCCACGGCTTTGGTGTGGTAGCCCATATCGAACAATTCGGCGATGGCGGCTTTGCCGAGATGGAACTCCACTTCCACGTCCGCTTGCAACAGATCGAGGAAGCGGCCATTGCCATTCCACACCTGCATCGCGTTGCGCTGGACCGCTTTATAGGCGTCCTCGCGGCTCATTCCACTTTGCGTCAAGGCCAGCAGGACGCGCTGGCTGAAAATCAGGCCGCCCAGCTGGTTGAGATTCCGGGTAATGGCGTCCGGATAAATAACCAGATTCTTGATGACATTGGTCAATCTGGCCAGGGCGAAGTCTAACGTAATCGTGGCGTCTGGGCCGATCATCCGTTCCACGGACGAATGGCTGATATCCCGTTCATGCCAAAGGGCGACATTTTCCATCGCCGGCACCACCATGCCGCGGACCAGTCTGGCCAGGCCGGTAAGATTTTCCGTTAATACCGGATTGCGCTTATGCGGCATGGCCGAGCTGCCCTTTTGGCCCGGTGAGAAATATTCTTCGGCTTCCCGGACTTCGGTGCGTTGCAGATGGCGTATTTCCGTGGCCACCCGTTCAATGCTGCTGGCGATCACGCCCAGCGTCGCGAAGAACATGGCATGACGGTCGCGCGGGATGACCTGCGTCGATAGCGGCTCAGGCACAAGGCCAAGCTTTTCGGCAACATAGCGTTCCACAAAGGGATCAATATTGGCGAAGGTGCCGACAGCACCGGAAATGGCACAGGTGGCGATGTCCGCGCGCGCATGGCGAAGGCGTTGGCGATTGCGTTGAAATTCGGCATGAAACCCGGCGAATTTAAGCCCAATCGTGACAGGTTCGGCATGGATGCCGTGGCTGCGCCCCATGCAAACCAGATCCTTGGTCTCTTTTGCCCGCAGCGCCAAGGCCTCCAGAAGGGCATCGATGTCGGCCAGCAGCAGATCGGTGGACTGGCAAAGCTGGACGGCCAGACAGCTGTCCAGCACATCGGACGAGGTCATGCCCTGATGAACAAAACGCGCCTCGGGGCCAACCTGTTCAGATAGTTCGGTGGTAAAGGCGATAACGTCATGCTTGGTCGTGGCCTCGATTTCGTCGATACGCCGCACCCGCTCTGGGGTGTAAGGCTTGTCCCCTTTTTCCCACACAAGCCGGGCGGCCTCGGCCGGTATAACGCCGAGTTGGGCCTGGGCGTCGCAGGCATGCGCCTCAATCTCGAACCAGATCCGGAAGCGATTGGCGGGTTCCCAGATTTGAACCATTTCGGGACGGCTATAGCGTGGAATCAACGAAATCTCCTGCTTTGATCAATTGGCGTTATGCCACGATAGATAGATCCATTTGGATTTCATGGACCAGCACTTTCGGTGTACCCCTCGATAGAAGCTTGCCGCGGAGTGGGCCTCCCGTCACCTAACGGAGCGAACATAGGGTCTAGCTCCCATGACCGACATCACGCCACGCGCAGACTGTCGTTCTCCGAATAGGGATCAATCTCGACCAGGATTTTGGTGATGCAGACCCTCGGTATTTTACGCCGACCATCGCTTGTCATGGTCACGAACCCAGCTGCCTCCAATTTCGCCAGGGTCCGGGTCAGGTTCGGTTGGGCACGGCCGGACCACTGAACCAATTCAGCAACAGATGTCGGCTTGCGGTCGCGAATCAGGGCCAGCAATTGCCGATTTTCCGGTGTCAACATGCGCACCAAAGCATCGATGGAGTTGAAACTGGCGTGAGCGGCATCAACCGGGGAAGGCTTCTCGCCCCTCGCCACCGACT
This sequence comes from Rhodospirillaceae bacterium, assembly GCA_013349735.1. Classification (GTDB taxonomy): domain Bacteria; phylum Pseudomonadota; class Alphaproteobacteria; order Rhodospirillales; family Magnetospirillaceae; genus DUZF01. The sequence goes on along the minus strand of DUZC01000003.1, from coordinate 16,746 downwards.
TCATCTCTTCTCTCAACGATCTAAGACTCTGTATCCGCGGATTTGTCATTTCGATCGCTCCATTTCTTCAATCCCGATTACCGCCGTTGAAACGCCATGTTCGCCAAGAACCCGTTCGACCTCATCGAAAAAATCGTCGATTAGAGTTTCGGCGTCTCGAAATATATAGGGTCGGCCTACGTCAGTTCCCGTCCGGTGCCAGTGGTCATAGGCTACGGGACGTTGCTTAAAGCGTGACCCCACCGCCGCAACCCCGTGCGCATTATCAAATCCGACGAGTCGCCGCCCATCAGGAGCGTGCACCGTGAACGAATAGGATAGACCGTGTGGTCGTTCTGGTGTTCCGGCAATGCGCTTGATCTCGAACTTGACCCAGTAGCCTTTCTCAAGGTGATGGATACGTCCATCGAAGGCCAACAGGAACTCAAGCTGATACTCGGGTATCTGTTCAACCATATTAACCCATATCATATCCTGGCATGATAATTATCTATTGTCACTTTATCGTCAAGCCATCCCATGAGCATTGTCGCTTTCAGGCCCTTTGGGCAGTAAGGGCTTGGTGTGATAAATATCCTTGCCCGGGATTACGAGAGACGTATGATCTTTCCTCAAAGTTATAAAAACTAAGAAATAAGAATTGGGATGGAGACGTGTGAGCGTGGGGTCGGCTGACTCAATACTCGAAGTCTGTTCTGTGTCGTTAGGCTTTGGCGGGCTGCGCGCTCTGACCGAAGTCAGCTTTTCCGTTGCGCAAGGCGAGCTGTTTTCTATCATCGGTCCCAATGGCGCTGGCAAGACCTCGATGCTGAATTGCATTTCGGGGCGCTACCGGCCGAACTCCGGCCAGATCCTGTTGGAAGGGCGCGATATTACCTCGCTGCCACCGGACCGGCGGGCGGTTTTGGGGCTGGGGCGAACCTTCCAAAATCTCGCCTTGTTTGGCCATATGTCAGTTCTCGACAACATCATGGTGGGGCGCCACCATTTGCTAAAAAATAATTTTTTGACGGGCGCTTTATATTGGTTGTCAGGGGCTCGGCGCGAGGAACTGACCCACCGTCGGAAAGTCGAGGAAATTATCGATTTTCTTGAAATCGGTCCGATCCGCAAGGCCACCGCCGGAACCTTATCCTACGGTTTGAGAAAGCGGGTTGAATTGGCCAGGGCGATGGCCGTTGAGCCGAAAATCATTCTGCTGGACGAGCCCATGGCTGGAATGAATCTCGAAGAAAAAGAAGACATGGCCCGCTACATTGTTGATCTCAATGAAGAGTGGGGCATGACCGTGATCATGATCGAACATGACATGGGCGTGGTGATGGATATTTCCAACCGCGTGATGGTCCTTGAATTTGGCTCGAAAATCGCCGAAGGCCTGCCGGCCGAGGTGGCTGCGAATGAACGGGTCAAAGTGGCCTATCTCGGCATTGATAACGAAGATCAGCCGAACAGCCCGCCGGGGGAAACATGACCCAGGCGGAGAACTTTGATTTCCTGGGCGATCGCGACACTTTTCCCAAAATGTTGCGCTGGAACGCCCGGCACTGGCCCGGCGAGCTGGCCATGCGCGAGAAGGATTTCGGCATCTGGAAGCTGTTCACCTGGCAGGATTATCTGGATCAGGTGCGCGCCTTGGCTTTGGGGCTGACCACGCTTGGGGTCAAGCGGGGCGAAGTCGTAGCTTTGCTTGGCAAGAACCGGCCGCATTGGGTTTGGGGCGAAGTGGCGGCCCATGTGGTCGGTGCGATGTCGCTGGGCATTTATCAAGATTCCATGGGCGCCGAGGCAACCTATCTCTTGTCCTATACCGAGACCGCCGTCGTCTTTGCCGAAGACGAGGAACAGGTGGATAAGCTGCTTGAAATCGCCGATCAGCTGCCGGCCTTGCGGCATATTGTTTATTTTGATCCGCGCGGGATGCGCAAATATCACGATCCCAGATTGTTGGCCGCGGCCGAGTTGGGCTTGCGTGCGGATCGCCTGCTGGCCAGTGATCCAGGACTGTTTGATCGTCTGATTGAAGACGGCAAAGGCGACGAGGTTGCCATTCTTTGCACAACCTCGGGGACCACGTCCCATCCGAAATTGGCGATGATGCAGGCCGGAGCCCTGCTGCGTCACGGTTTGGCCTATTTGCAGGTTGACGCCAAAAGACCGGGCGATAATTACGTTTCCGTGCTGCCCTTGCCATGGATCATGGAGCAGATTTATGCGGTGGTGCAGCCGCTTTTATGTCGCAGTATCGTTAATTTTGTCGAAGAGCCGGAAACCATGATGGCCGATATGCGTGAGATCGGCCCTCATTTCATTCTGTTGGCGCCGCGCATGTGGGAAGCTATTGCCGCCGAAGTCCGGTCGAAAATGATGGACAGCACCCGCTTCAAGCAATGGATATTCAATCGTGCCATGGGGTGGGGGATGCGGGCTCTGGATCAGAACAGACGTTCATTCCTGGCCGAGTGGTTGTTATTTCGTGCTTTGCGTGACCGGCTTGGCTTTTCATTTCTGCGTTCTGCTGCCACGGGGGGCGCTGCGCTTGGTCCTGACACCTTCCGCTTTTTCTTGGCCATGGGTGTGCCGCTGCGCCAGATCTATGGTCAGACCGAGCTGTCGGGCGCCTATACTGTTCACCGCGCCGATGACGTCGATTTCGATACGGTGGGCCTGGCCATGCCGGGCAGCGAAGTACGGATTGATGCGCCGGATGCCAATGGTGTTGGCGAGATTGTCGCCAGGACATTGGGGATGTTCGCCGGTTACTATAAAAATCCCGAAGGCAGTTTGGCCGATCTGGTGGATGGCTGGATGAAGACCGGTGATGCCGGTTATTTCAAGACCGAAAGCAATCACCTGGTGGTGATTGATCGGATCAAGGATATCGCCACCACCAGTCTCGATGTGCGTTTCTCGCCACAGTTTATTGAAAATAAACTGAAATTTTCTCCCTTCATTGCCGAAGCGGTGATTCTTGGTCACGGCAAGCCCTATCTTTCGGCGCTGATCTGTATCCGTTATTCCATTCTGTCGAAATGGGCCGAACAAAAAGCTATCGCCTTTACCAATTATGCCAGCTTGGCTTCATTGGACGCGGTGTACGGCCTGGTTCAGCGGGAAGTGGAAACGGTCAATAAGACATTGCCAGAGCCGCAGCGCATTCGGAAATTCCTGCTTCTCTACAAAGAGTTGGATGCCGATGACGGCGAACTGACCCGTACCCGCAAAGTGCGGCGCGGCGTGATCAATGAGAAATATGGCGAGATCATCGACGCGCTTTACCGAGATCAGACCGAGGTGCCGGTGGATGCCGTTATCACTTATCAGGACGGCACGACCACCCGGGTTCAGACCCGGTTGAGGGTGGTTACTTTGTTGTCTGAGACGGGTTAGGGGGGTGGCATGCAAAGCAGTCTTCTCTTCCAACTGATCATCAACGGATTAATCGTTGGCACGCTCTATGGCGTCATCGCCATGTGTTTTGTGCTGATTTATAAATCGACACAGGTGGTCAATTTCGCTCAGGGCGAGTTTCTGCTGATCGGGGCCTGGACCTGCTGGTGGCTGGTTGTCCAGGCGCAGTGGCCCTTTTGGATTGCCTTTCCAGCCACATTCCTGTTCATGCTGATTTTCGGCATCTTGTTGCAGATGATCGTGTTGCGGCCCTTGATTGGCGAGCCAATCATTTCGGTCATTATGGTCACTGTGGGCCTGTCGATTTTTTTCCAGTCGATGATGAAGTGGATTTTTGGTCCCTGGCCTCAGCCCTTTCCCGACATCTTCCCAATGAAATCCGTCAATATCGGCGGCCTCCAGGTGCAAACGCCTTATCTTATGAGTATGGCCGTGTCGCTGGTCATCATGGTGTCCTTTGCCTGGTTCTTTCGCTATTCGCGGATGGGGCTGGCCATGCGGGCCACCGCCTTTGATCAGCAAGTTGCGCAAAGTCTCGGCATATCCGTCAAACGGGTCTTTGCTACTGCCTGGGCTATCTCGGCGATGGTTTCAGCCTTGGCCGGGGTGGTCGTGGGCATGGTCAATGGTGTGTCCTCGGCCCTGTCCTTTTTTGGCCTTAAGGTTTTTCCGGCGGTAATTGTCGGTGGTCTTGACTCGATTGTTGGCGCCATTGTCGGCGGTCTGATCGTCGGTCTGATTGAAAATCTGGCCGAATATTTTGATGGGCAATGGCTCCATCTTGGCAATCTTTATACCGTCGCGCCCTTTTATGTTCTGGTGATCATTCTCATGATCAAGCCCTATGGCTTGTTCGGCACCCGCAAGATCGAAAGGGTTTAGCCCGATGTTGTCCTCCAGCACCCAGCCTTGCGGTCAGTTCAGGACAAGTTATGGGGCGGATACCACCTTGTTCCCGACCCCCTTTACGCGGGGCGCATTGTTGTTGGGCTTGATCCTGGTGGGGTTGGCTCCGTTCTATTTACGCAGCTATGGGCTCAATTTGCTGATCCAGGTTGGCTATTACAGTATTGCCGCCTTGGGGCTGAACATTTTGGTCGGCTGCACTGGGCAGATCTCGCTTGGTCATGCCGGCTTTTTTGGTTTCGGCGCCTTTGCTTCGGCCTGGCTGAACAACCGGTACGATATCCCGGTGGCACTCACGATCCCGCTGGCGGGGGTAATGACCACCTTGCTCGGACTGTTGTTTGGGATCCCGGCAGGTCGGCTGAAAGGGCTGTATCTGGCCATCGCCACTTTTGCCTCGCAGTTTATTTTGGAAGATTTCTTTGCCAGGGCCAATTGGTTTACCGGCGGTTCGGCGGGAAGCGTGGCGAACCCGGTCTCTCTTTTCGGCTATGAGTTGGCTGGCGACCGCAGCTATTTTTATGTGGTGTTGTTCTGGCTGGTGGTGATGTATCTGGCCGGCAGCAATTTGCTGCGCAGCCGTGATGGGCGAGCCTTTGTCGCCTTGCGCGACCACTATCTTTCCGCCGAAGTTATGGGAATCAATCTGACAAAATATCGGATCCTGTCCTTTGGCATTTCTTCTTTTTATGCCGGATTAGGGGGCGCTCTATACGGACATTATCTTGGCTATGTCTCGGATGAGGGCTTTACAATCCTTCTTTCAATTCAATTTCTGGCCATGATTATTATCGGTGGTATGGGGTCGGTCAAAGGCACCCTGATGGGGGCCGCCTTCATGGTTCTTTTGCCCGAAGCGACCGGCGCTGTCGCCGGTTTGGCCAAGACCGTGCTGGGCGATTCACCGCTGCTCAGCACCGGTCTGGCCTATTTGAAGGAGGCCGCCATTGGTTTGGCGATTATCCTGTTTTTGATTTTTGAACCCGATGGGCTGGCGCACCGTTGGCATCAGATCAAACTCTATTGGAAGCTTTATCCATTTTCTCACTAACCAAAAAAAGCAGCGAGGAACGTCATGAAGCAAGGTTTTACGTTAAGGCATTTGGGGGCGGTTCTGGTCCTGGCCGCCGGTCCGGCTTGGGCTGCCGAAGGCATCCCGGTCGGTCATATCGCTGATTTGACCGGTGCGACCTCGTCCGTGGGCAAGCCCTATGCGGCGGGGATCGCTGATGCCATGAACTACCTCAACGCCCATGGCGGAGTCGCCGGCAAAAAGCTGATTTTTGAGACAGTGGATTACGCCTATGAGGTGCCAAGAGCCATGTCTTCCTACAAGAAGCTGACCGGTGACGACAAAGTCGTGGCGATCCAAGGCTGGGGGACCGGCGATACCGAAGCTCTGTCCGGCGCCGTTGCCAAAGATCAGATTCCCTATTTTTCGGCTTCCTATTCCGGGCATTTGACGGATCCTCAGGGCAAGACATCGGCGCGGGCTGCCCCCTATAATTTCTTTTATGGCCCCTCTTATTCGGATGGCTGTCGTGGTTTGGTGGCTTGGGCCGCCGATGACTGGAAGAAGAAGGGTGGAAAAGGAAAGCCAAAATTCGTCCATATGGGCGACAACCATCCTTATCCGAATGCGCCGAAACTTGCCTGCGGTGCCTATGCCAAAGAGGTCGGCTTCGATATTTTACCGGAAATTCAGTATTCTCTGAAGCCAGGCGACTTCAAGGCGCAATGTCTTAGCTTGAAAGAGTCTGGTGCCAATTATGCCTATTTGGCCAATACCGCCGGCTCCACCATTTCCTTGCTGAAGTCTTGTGAAACGGTCGGGGTGCAAACCCAGTTTCTTGGGAATATTTGGGGTATGGACGAGTCGTCTTTGAAAACCGCCGGTGATGCGGCGGATGGCATCGCCTGGGTGGTGGCCGCGGCGACCTGGACGGACCAAAGCCCTGGCATGGCGTTGGTCCGCGAGATTTCAAAAGTTTCTGATCCCAGCGGCGCCGAAGCACGCAGCGCCCATTATATTCGGGCCATCTGCTCGGTCTATTTCATGAAGGAAGCCATGGAAATAGCCGACCGGGCGGGCGGCATTACCGGGCCAAATATCAAGGCCGCCATGTATCAAAAATCCAATTGGGTGCCGGCCGGTCTGGAAGGGGTCTGTTTGCCATCGGGTTGGAAGGCCGACGACCATCGTGGCACCACCGAGGTCATGGTCTATCAGGCCCATACCAAAGGGGGCACCATCACTTCGGGAAAGATCTTTACGGCTAATCTGCCGCGCCGCCCGGAATGGCTTGGTTGGTAATATCGCACATGGCCAGGCCGGCCTGATCCGGCCTGGCTCTTTTTCGGGACGATCAAAATGGGCGAACCCGCCAGCCAGAATGCGACCGCAGAAAGCATTCTTTCGGTTAACAATATCGAAGTGGTTTATGACGACGTCATTTTGGTATTGCGTGGCGTCAGTCTCGAGGTTCCAGCCGGCAAGGTGGTGACCTTGCTGGGACCCAACGGTGCCGGCAAGTCCACAACTCTGAAGGCGATTTCCGGTCTGCTGGCCACTGAGAACGGGGCGGTTACCCGCGGCAGCATCACCTTCCTTGGCGAAAATATCGCCAACCGGCCCCCTGAAGATATCGTCAGGCGGGGCATCTTCCAGGTGATGGAGGGGCGGCGGATCATCGAAGACATGACCATCACTGAAAATCTTCGGCTTGGGGCCTTTACCCGCAAAGACGGCGAACGGGCGATTCGCCGCGATATCGACATGGTGTTCAGTTATTTCCCCCGTTTGCAGGAACGCACCGGATTATCGGGCTATCTTTCCGGAGGAGAACAACAGATGTTGGCGATTGGCCGGGCAATTATGGCCCGGCCCAAAATGATTCTGCTCGACGAGCCGTCGATGGGGCTTTCTCCTTTGCTGGTCAAGGAAGTTTTCACCATCATCGAACAGCTTTGCCAGGACCTTGCCATCACGATTTTGTTGGTTGAACAGAATGCGCGCATGGCCTTGAAAGTGGCGTCTTATGGCTATGTCATGGAATCCGGCAAGATCGTACTTGATGGAACCCGCGACGACTTGGTTAACAATGAGGACGTCAAAGAGTTCTATCTGGGCGGCGACAAAGAACGAAAGTCATTCAAGAACCTGAAGTCTTATAAACGGCGTAAACGCTGGCTCTGAGAGGATTTTTCTATGGTTCCTTTCGATTCCCTCGAGGTCCGTAGCGCCGATGAGCGCCAGGCCGCCTTGGCCGCATCGCTGCCCGGCCAGATCGCCTGGGCGAAAGCCAAGGCCACCCATTTTGCCGCGCTGCTGGCCGATTGCGATCCCGCCAGGGTGACCAGTCTGGAGTCCCTGGCTCGGCTTCCGGTTACCCGAAAAAGCGCCTTGATCGAAATGCAGCGCGCCTTGCCTCCCTTCGGGGGCTTGAACGCCCTGCCATTGCCGGAGATGGCGCATATTTTCGCCTCTCCGGGGCCGATTTACGATCCGCAGGGAAAAGGCGCTGATTGGTGGCGTCTTGCCCGGGCCTTGCATGCCGCCGGTTTTGTCTCAGGTGACTTGATTCACAATGCTTTTTCTTATCATTTCACGCCGGGCGGCATGATGTTCGACGCTGCGGCCCAGGCGCTGCGTTGTCCGGTTTTTCCGGCCGGTGTCGGCAATACCGAACAACAGGCCCGGGCCCTTCATGATCTGCGTCCGGCGGCCTATGTCGGAACGCCTTCTTTTCTGAAAATCATTTTAGAAAAGGCTCAGGAATTAGGGCTGGATCATCATTCTCTGTCGAAAGCCTGCGTGTCGGGCGAGGGGCTGCCGCCTTCCTTGCGCCAATCGCTGGCCGATTTCGGGGTAAGCGTTCGGCAATGTTACGCGACGGCTGATCTCGGACTGATTGCCTATGAAAGCCATGCGCTCGACGGGCTGATCAGTGACGAAGGGGTGGTTGTAGAAATCGTCCGCCCCGGAACGGGGGATCCGGTGCCCGATGGCGAAGTCGGCGAGGTGGTGGTCACGACTCTGTCGGCGGATTACCCCCTGGTCCGTTTTGCCACGGGAGATCTGTCCACCATTTTGTCCGGTTGCAGCCCGTGCGGACGCACCAATCGGCGCATAAAAGGCTGGATGGGGCGCGCGGATCAGACCGCCAAGGTCAGGGGGATGTTTGTCCATCCCAGTCAGGTGGCGGATATTCAAAAGCGGCACCCGGAAATCCTGCGCGCCCGATTGGTGATTGAACGGGACCAAGAAAATGATCGGATGACTTTGCATTGCGAGCTTTCCGCGGCGCTGGATCTTGTCTCGGCGGTTCAGAGCAGTATTCAGGCCGTCTGCAAACTGAAAGGCGATGTTGTTTTGCACCCGCCGGGCAGTCTTGCCAATGACGGATTGGTGATCGCTGATTTGCGAAATTGAGCGCCCTTCCATCTTGCCAGGCCGCTGGTTCCTCCCCAATATTCTTAGTCTTGTCTAATTTTACGGAGATCCTGCATGGCCAGCATTCCACCCGATTACCGTCAGGCCCTTCCCACCGAAACCGAGACGGGCGCGCTCAGCCGACGTGGCTTTCTGACAACTTCCCTGGCGGTGGGATTCGCTGCGGCGGTCCAGCCGGTTCATGCCGAGGTGATCAGCACCAGCGACGAGGGCTTGATCGCCGGCTCGGTGAGGGTGCCGGTTGCTGGCGGGGCAATTCCCGCCTATGAAGCCTATCCGGCGGTTGGGGGGCCTTTTCCTACGGTGGTGGTGATCCAGGAAATTTTTGGCGTGCACGAGCATATCCGCGATGTCTGCCGAAGATTTGCCAAGCTTGGCTATTACGCGATTTCCGGCGAGCTCTATGCCCGCCAGGGCGATGTCGCGAAATTGACGGATATCAACGACATCATCAAAATTGTGGCCACGGTTCCGGATAATCAGGTCAATGGGGATATTGATTCTTTGGTGGATTTTGCCCGATCCAGCGGCAAAGCCGATACCACACGACTTGGGGTCACCGGCTTTTGCTGGGGCGGCCGGGCTACCTGGTTGTATGCGGCGCATAATCCAGGGGTCAAGGCGGCGGTGGCCTGGTACGGCCTGATTGGCCCGCCAATGTGGGATAAGAACGGAACCACGGTGTTCCAGGTCGCCAACAAAATCAGGACACCGGTTCTCGGTCTCTTTGCCGAGCAGGATAAATTTATTCCCGTGGACCAGGTGGAGAAATTGCGGGCGCAACTGAAGGGCCATCCCTGTGATTTGGTGGTCTATCCTGGGGTACAGCATGGCTTTCATGCCGATTACCGTCCCAGTTATAACAAGGCGGCGGCCGAAGATGGCTGGGGGCGTCTGCAGGCTTGGTTCAAACGCTATGGCGTAAGCTGAGTGGGCTGACAGCGGAGCAAAGCCGTTCCGGCCCGCGAGCCGTTTGTCCGTTGCAACTGGTCGGCGATCCATTGGCCGGTCGCCGCCAGTTCCGGCAGATTTACCCCGGTCTGGATGCCCAGCCCTTGCAAGAGGTAAACAACGTCTTCGGTGGCGACATTGCCGGTTGCCCCGGCGGCGAAGGGACAACCGCCCAGCCCGGCCACCGACGCGTCAAAGACAGTGATGCCGAGATCAAGGCTGGCAAGGATGTTGGCAATCGCCTGGCCATAGGTATCATGGAAATGCATCGCCATTTGCTGGCGGGGAATCCGTTCAGCGACGGCCTCGATCAGGCGGCGCACCTTGTCGGCGGTGCCGACACCGATGGTATCGCCCAACGACAATTCATAGCAGCCGAGCGCCATCATTCTCTCGGCCATGATGGCGGCGCTTTCCGGCGCCACCGGCCCGTCATAAGGGCAGACGATGACCGTTGATAAATAGCCGCGCAGCTTCAGACCCGCCGCCAGGGCGGCGCCAGCCAGGGGGCGGTAGCGGTCGATGCTTTCGCTGGTCGAACAATTGATATTGCGCTGGCTGAATCCTTCCGAGGCGGCGGCAAAGATCGCCACTTCCCTGGCGCCGGCGGCAATGGCGGCCTCGAGCCCTTGCATCGTGGCGACCAACACCGGGTAGGCGACATTCGGTTGGCGATGAATTAGGCGCAAAATCTCGGCGGAATCGGCCATCTGCGGCACGCGGCGGGCCGAGACAAAGGAACCGACTTCGATCGATGGCAGTCCCGCCGCCGCCAGGCGGTGGATAAGCTCCAGCTTGGTGGCCAAAGGCACCGGCTTTGCTTCATTCTGCAGGCCGTCGCGTGGCCCGACTTCAACCAGCCTGACGGTCTGGGGCCGGGTCATTTCAGGCTTCCTCGGCTGCGCTGAAGGCGACCAGCTCAACCCCTTCTTCGACCAGGTCGCCAATTTTATATAGCAAGGCCGTCACCACCCCATCATGGGGCGCCCTTAGCGTATGTTCCATTTTCATGGCTTCCATGACCGCCAGGGGCTGGCCTTTGCTGACATGGCTGCCTGCCTCAACCAGGATGGCGGTCAGAGTGCCGGGCATCGGCGAAAGCAAGCCGCCGGTAGGAGACTCCATGGCTTCGCCTTCCAGCGGATCCACCACCGTCAAGCGGAGGGTGCGCCCATCGACGAACAAAGTCACCTCGGCTCCGTGACGGGCATAGCCGGCACGGCGGATCACGCCGTCAAGCTGCGCCACCAGAACGCCGTCAGCGCCAAGCCGGCCACTGGCCAGAATGGTTGTCTGTGCCAATTGCAGGCGATAGCCGTCGGGGCGATAAGTCAGCGCGATCAGATGTTCCTGGCCGCCATCACGGAAGCGCAGGCTTTCTTCGGCGTCCTCATTGAGCCGCCAACCGTCGCGTTTGGCCCAGGGGCTGTGCGGGTCATTGGTTCCGGCGGCGACCTGTTTGGCGGCGGCGCTGCGTTCCAACAAGACGGCCAAACTGGCCAGACACAGATCTAGGCAGGCGGTTGGTGAGGGGGGTGGGAATAAATCCTGCTGATGGCGCGGAATGAAGCCGGTATCGGTGGCGGCCGCGAGAAAAGCAGGATGTCCGGCAATGGCGGCAAGAAAGCGGCTATTTGTGGTCAGCCCGGCGATTTCCACGGACGCCAGCGCCCGGCGCAGGCGATGAACCGCCTGCGCGCGGCTTTCGTCCCAGACCGCCAGTTTGGCAATCATCGGGTCATAATGAACGGAAATGCGATCCCCCTCGACCACGCCGCTATCAATGCGGATATGCCGCCCCGCTTCGGGAAAACGCAAATGCCGCAGCATTCCAGTGGCTGGCAGAAAGTCATTGTCAGGATCTTCGGCGTAAATACGCACTTCGATGGCATGTCCATTATGGACAATCTGCGACTGCTGAAGCGGTAAGGGGGCTCCCGCGGCCACCAGGAACTGCCATTCGACCAGATCCAGCCCGGTGATCATTTCCGTTACCGGATGTTCCACCTGCAGGCGCGTATTCATTTCCATGAAATAAAACCGCCCGTCGCTATCAAGCAAAAACTCGACGGTGCCGGCGCCCTGATAGCCGATGGCGCGAGCGGCGGCGACCGCCTGGGCTCCCATCTTTTCGCGCAGGGCCGGGGTCATGCCAGGGGCGGGGGCCTCCTCGACCACTTTCTGATGGCGCCGCTGGATCGAGCAATCGCGTTCCAACAGATGAACGCAATGGCCATGGCTATCGGCAAAGACCTGGCTTTCGACATGGCGGGGCCGGATCAGATATTTTTCGATGAGCACTCGGTCATCACCAAAGGCATTGGCGGCTTCCCGCCTTGCCGCAGCCAGACCCTCGGCAAACGCATCGGCCTGGTCAACCACCCGCATCCCTTTGCCGCCACCGCCGGCCGAAGCCTTGATCAGCACCGGAAAACCAATTTCTTCAGCGGCTGTGGCAAGAATCGAATCCGTCTGATCCAGGCCGTGATAGCCGGGGACCAGCGGCACGCCTGCCTTGGCCATCAGGGTCTTGGCCTCGCTTTTACTGCCCATGGCGCGGATAGCGGCCGGCGGTGGGCCGATGAAGATGAGTCCGGCTTCGGCGCAGGCGTCAGCGAAAGCGGCATTTTCCGACAGGAAGCCATAGCCTGGATGAATCGCCTCTGCCCCGCTTTGACGGGCAACTTCGATAATTTTGTCGATACAGAGATAGGACTGTCGGGCGGGGGCCGGGCCAATCGGCCAAGCCTCGTCGGCCAAGGCAAGATGATGGGCGTCGGCATCTGCCTCGGAATAGACCGCCACCGTGGAAAGTCCCATCCGGCGGGCGGTTCGCAGGATGCGACAGGCGATCTCGCCCCGGTTGGCGATCAGGACTTTAGCGAACATCGGAGACTCTCCAGGCGGGCGGCCGTTTCTCGAGAAAGGCTTGCAGCCCTTCGCGGGCCTCATCGGTGGCACGGATCGTGGCGATGCGCTGAGCGGTATCGCCGATTAGATCGGCATCGATCGGCTGTCCGGCGACACGGCGGATCAATAGTTTAGCGGCACAGTGGGCAGCCGGGCCGCCTTCTTGCAAGCGGGCCACGATCTTTTCGGCCGCATCTTCCAATTGGTCGTCCGGTACCAGCTGATGCACCAATCCGATGCGATGGGCTTCGCCGGCATCAAAACGTTCAGCGGTAAGAAACCAGCGGCTGGCGGCGCGGCCACCGATGGCGGCGATGACATAGGGCGATATCACTGCGGGAATCAGGCCCAGTTTTACCTCGGAAAGGCAAAAACTGGCGCTTGTCGCGGCAATGGCGATGTCACAACAGGCCACCAGCCCGACGCCGCCGCCATAAGCCGCCCCCTGGACCAGGGCAATTGTTGGTTTAGGAAACTGATGCAGAGCCTGCATCAAGTCACCCAGCCGTTCGGCGTCGCGAAGATTGTCGGCTTCACTGGCGTTCGCCATGCGCTGCATCCAGGCCAGATCGGCTCCGGCGGAAAAACTTCGCCCCTTTGCCGCCAGCACCAGGCAACGCACGGAGGGATCCTCGGCAAGTTCCCTTAAGCTCTCGGTCAGTTCCGCGATCAATCCTTCGTCGAAGGCGTTATGAAGTTCGGGGCGATTCAAGGTCAGCCGAGCGGTTCCCGAGGGCGATAGAGTCATATGCAGGCTGTCAGGCATGACCATCCTCACATTCGGAAGATGCCAAAGTCGGTGCGTTCCACCGGGGCGTTCAAAGCGGCGGAAAGCCCAAGACCCAGAACCATCCGGGTGTCTGCCGGATCAATGATACCGTCATCCCACAGCCGGGCGCTGGCATAATAGGGATGACCCTGGGTTTCATATTGCTGGCGGATGGGCGCCTTAAAGGCCTCTTCGGCCTCTATATCCCAGGGTTTGCCTTGGGCTTCGAGCGAGTCGCGTCGCAACTGCGCTAACACATTGGCGGCCTGATCGCCGCCCATTACCGAAATTCGGGCGTTGGGCCACATCCACAAAAAACGTGGCGAAAAAGCCCGGCCGCACATGCCGTAATTTCCCGCACCAAAACTGCCGCCGATGACCACGGTGAATTTGGGCACCCGGGCGCAGGCCACCGCCGTTACCATCTTGGCACCATCCTTGGCGATACCACCGGCCTCATATTTCCGGCCGACCATGAAACCGGTTATATTTTGCAGGAAAACCAAGGGGATACCGCGTTGACTGCAGAGTTCGATAAAATGGGCGGCTTTTAACGCGGATTCGGAAAAAAGAATGCCGTTATTGGCGACGATTCCTACCGGATAGCCGAAAATATGGCTAAAGCCACAGATTAAGGTCGTGCCATAAAGCTTTTTAAATTCATCAAATTCACTGCCGTCTACAATTCTGGCGATGACCTCACGAACATCGAAAGGCTTGCGGGGATCGGTCGGAATGATGCCGTACAATTCGTCGCTCGGAAAAAGCGGCTCGGTGGGGCTTTTCATTTCAATTTGGGGGATCTTCGGGCGGTTTAAGCCGGCGACGGCACGACGGGCTAGGGCCAGGGCATGGGCATCGCTGGAGGCGTAGTGATCGGTGACCCCGGAAGTGCGGGAATGCACATCAGCCCCGCCCAAATCCTCGGCGCTGACCACTTCACCGGTGGCTGCCCGTACCAAAGGAGGGCCACCCAGAAAATGGTTCCCTGATTGCGGACGATGATTGATTCGTCGCTCATCGCCGGAACATAGGCACCACCGGCGGTGCAGCTTCCCATGACTACGGCGATTTGCGGGATCCGCTCTGCCGACATGGTTGCCTGATTATAAAAAATGCGGCCGAAATGATCGCGGTCCGGGAAGACTTCGTCCTGATTTGGTAGATTGGCGCCCCCGGAATCCACCAGATAAATGCAGGGCAGGCGGTTTTCCCGGGCGATGTCCTGGGCCCGCAAATGCTTCTTCACGGTCATCGGATAGTAGGTGCCGCCTTTGACGGTGGCGTCATTGGCGATGATCACACATTCCCGCCCGGCAACCCGGCCAATGCCGGTAATGATGCCGGCCGCCGGGACCTGACCCTCGTAAAGATTCCAGGCCGCCAGTTGTGACAGCTCAAGGAAGGGGGTGCCGGGGTCAAGCAAGGCGCGAACCCGGTCCCGGGGCAACAATTTGCCGCGGGACAGGTGACGCTCGTTGGCCTGCGGCCCGCCGCCCTGTTTGATTCGCGCCACCTTGGACCGCAAATCATCGGTCAGGGCCCGCATGGCGGCGTAGCTGGCCTGGAAATTGGAGTCGTTAGGCGAAAGAGCGGATTGCAGAGCCATGGCGATCAGGCCGTTTCTTTAAAAAGTTCCCGCCCGATCAGCATGCGGCGGATTTCACTGGTTCCGGCACCGATTTCATACAATTTGGCGTCGCGGAGCAGGCGTCCGGCAGGGAATTCATTGATATAGCCATTCCCGCCAAGAATTTGGATGGCATCCAGCGCCACCTGGGTCGCGCGTTCGCTGGCGTAAAGGATGGCGCCGGCTGCATCCTGGCGGGTGATGGCGCCGCGGTCGCAGGCGCGGGCCACGGCGTAGACATAGGCCTTAGAGGCATTCATGGCCGTATAGATGTCGGCGATCTTGGCTTGGACAAGCTGAAATTCGCCGATCGCTTTGCCGAATTGCTTACGGTCATGGACATAGGGCAGAACCAGATCAAGGGCGGCTTGCATGAGCCCCAGCGGGCCAGCAGCCAAGACCGCGCGCTCAAAATCAAGCCCGCTCATCAAGACCGCCACACCTTCGTTCAACGGCCCCAGCAGGTTTTCAGCCGGGACTTCACAATTGGTGAAAACCAGTTCCGAGGTTGGCGAGCCGCGCATGCCCAGCTTGTCCAGGCGCTGGGCCGGCGTAAATCCTGGAAAGTCTTTTTCGATGATGAAGGCGCTGATTCCCTTGGGTCCGGCGCTCATGTCGGTTTTTGCGTAAACCACCAGGGTTTCCGCATAATGGCCATTGGTAATCCAGAATTTCGAGCCGTTTAAAATAAACCGATCGCCCTTGCGGTCCGCCTTCAGACGCATGGAGACCACGTCCGATCCCGCGCCCGGCTCGCTCATGGCCAGGGCGCCGACATGGTCTCCGCTGATCAGTTTTGGCAGATATTTGGCTTTCTGGGCGGCATTGCCCCAGCGGTGGATCTGGTTCACGCAAAGATTGGAATGGGCGCCATAGGACAGGCCGACTGAACCGGAAGCCCGGCTGACTTCTTCCATGGCAACGCAATGGGCCAGATAGCCCATATTGGCGCCGCCATAGTCCTCGGAAACGGTTATGCCATGCAGGCCCAATTTTCCCATTTCCGGCCAAAGATCAATGGGGAACTGGTCCTTTGCATCGATCTCGGCGGCGCGGGGGGCCACCCGGTCAGCGGCAAAACTGGCCACCGTGTCCCGCAGCGCGTCGATATCTTCGCCCAAACCAAAATCGAAACCCGTAGCGTTCCTGAGGGACATGGGGCGCACTTCCTCTATCAAGTGATCCGGCAATTCACAGAAACGATCATACGTTTTTTTAATTCGAGAGCAAGGCTAAAAGCTTGCGGAAGATCGAGGCTTTGGCAAACCGATTCGTCTCCCCCCTTAACCATTGGGTGCGTTTGAGTTCTGGTGGTTACTTTAAGTATTAAGCCATTGTAATCAGTGTGGTTTCAAGCTATATAACTAATAATTCATATAATTATTCGTTCTTTCTTGTTTATTGAAAAGTGTTCTAGTAATTCCTAATTGGCTTTTACAGCGAAGGGTGTTGTTGATGCCGTTAGTTTTTGTGACGAAAGTGGGGCTGCGGCATGGCGCGTAAACCGAACTATAATTACGACCGTATGGAACGGGATCGCGCCAAGAAGGAAAGGCTCGCTGCCAAGGCCAAATCCAAGAGCGAGGAAAGGGCCCTTCAAAAGATTGGTGGCCTGTCTGTGGACCGCAGGGACGGGGATGACCTGCCCGAAGCTGAGCCGGCCAACTGATCTATGCGCGGCCTTGAAAAAGCTGCACCGGACGCAAACTTTCAGGA
>DUZC01000002.1 GCA_013349735.1 Rhodospirillaceae bacterium | reverse complement strand
ACGGCCCGTCCATAGGCCGCACTGGCCCGCTCGGCAGGGGATGCCGGACGCAAAAGGGCTTGCAGATCCTCAAGCGCCCAACGCAGGTTAACGGCGGTCGGGCGGGTTGCCAACAGGCGGCGGCAGGCTTCGCCGAGATAGCCATCCGAAGGATCCTGACGCATTGCCAGGGCCAGCCCAAAGGCAGCGGTGACGCCAATCAGCGGGGCGCCGCGTACCCACATGTCCCGGATGGCCTGTTCAGCGTCATCGAGAGTCTCGAGCCGGCGAACGGCTAAAACATGAGGAAGCTGGGTCTGGTCAATGATTTCGACGCCCCAGCCGTCGGGCGCCAGCCAGAGGGTACGGGTGGGCTTGCCATGAATGCGCAAAATTTTCCTCGCTTACCGGCGCAGAACACGCCCGGCGATCGCGTCGAGCCGGGCCACCATGGCCGGATCACGGGCCTCAGGCTGGGTAATGATGGCGGTATCGAGCGCCCGATGGCAGCCTTTGACACAAGGGCCCTGGCGATCCCTGAGCCGTGGGGCCACCGCTCGTACCAGGGAACGGGCGTTCTCGGCATTCTCGCCCAAAAGTTTGATGATTGAATCGACGGTGACATGGTCGTGATCGGGGTGCCAACAGTCGAAATCAGTGACCATAGCCACTGTGGCGTAGCAGAGTTCGGCTTCGCGGGCCAATTTAGCCTCGGGCATATTGGTCATGCCGATGACGTCGCACCCCCAACTGCGATAGAGCAGCGACTCGGCCCGGGTCGAAAATTGCGGGCCTTCCATAACCAGATAGGTGCCGCCGCGATGGGCGGCAATTCCAATATCCTGGGCGGCGCCAAGCAGGGCATCGCCAAGCCGGCCGCAGACCGGGTGGCCCATGCCGACATGGGCGACCAGACCTTCTCCAAAAAAGCTTTTATTGCGGGCGAAGGTCCGATCAATGAATTGGTCGACGATCACGAAACTGCCCGGCGGCAATTCCGCCTTCAACGAGCCCACCGCCGAGACGGAAAGAATTTCGGTCACGCCGGCGCGCTTTAAAACATCGATATTGGCGCGGAAATTCAATTCGGACGGAGGAATGCGGTGTCCACGCCCATGGCGGGGCAAAAAGACCAGAGGCTGTCCCTCCAGGTCACCAAACAGCAATTGGTCGGAAGGTTGACCGAAAGGACTTTCAACCGTTTGCCACCGGGTGTTGGTCAGACCGTCAATCTGGTAAACGCCGCTGCCGCCAATAACACCGAGAACCGGGATGCTCATGCGCGTCTCCTTACCCGCGGCCGGCAAACCCCGTTCCTTGGCCGGGAACGGGGTTGCCTATTTTGCAGGGTCTCAGTGAACGTCAGCCCAAATTTTCCTTTTCAGAGCATAAAGCAGGGCCGTCAGGACAAAAAGAAAGAGCATGACCTTCAGGCCCAGACTGTGCCGGACATCCAGTTCCGGTTCGGCGCTCCAGTTGAGGAAGGCCGTCACATCTTTGACGATCTGTTCCTTGGTCGCCTTGGTTCCGTCCGCATAGGTCACCGCGTCATCCGCCACCGGTGGTGGCATCGAGATTTGGTGCCCCGGGAAGGCTTCATTGTAATACATGCCATCCGGGAGAGTGAAATTCTTGGGTGGATCCGTAAACCCCGTCAAAAGAGCGAAGACATAGTCCGGTCCACCCGGACGCGCCTTGGTCATCAAGGATAGATCGGGGGGCAAGGCACCATTATTGGCGACCCGCGCGGCTTGATCATTGGGGAAAGGCGGGACGAAACGATCAGAGGGACGCGCGGGGCGCATGAACATATCGCCCTGATCGTTCGGACCGTCCTGAACCTGTTTCTCGGCGGCGATGTCTTTTATTTCGTCATCGGTGAAGCCGAAATAGCCGATATTGCGATAGGCCACCAATTTCAAGGAATGGCAGTTAGAACAGACCTCGCGAAAAACTTGCAGGCCGCGCTTTAACTGCGCCTTGTCATATTGACCGAAGACACCCAGCCAGGGCCAGGGCTGGTGGGGCAGTGCCGCTTCTTCCGCCAGGGCAGGAAAAGCGGCTACCATCAGGCCGGCCGCCAGAGTGGAAAGCAGGAACTTGCGCATTACGCTTTCTCCTTCGGCTTGTCTGAATGACTGGCATGACTGCCTTTTAAAACGGGGGCGGCGATGCTCTGTGGCAGCGGCTTTGGCCGCTCTAGCTTGCCAATGACCCAGAGCAAGGGGAAGAAAGCGAAATAAGCGACAGAAAAGACCCGCCCCAGGGGCACCATGATGCCTTCCGGAGGTTGTGAGCCGATATAGCCCAACACCAAGCAATCGATTACGAAAATCCAGAAGATTTGCTTGTAAATAGGGCGGAAGGTGGCCGAACGCACTTTCGAACTGTCGATCCAGGGCAGGAAGAAAAAGATGACGATCGCGCCGAACATGGCGATCACGCCGCCCAATTTGTCCGGAACCGAGCGCAAAATCGCGTAGAACGGCAGGAAATACCATTCAGGGACGATATGCGGCGGGGTGACCAAAGGATTGGCCGGAATATAGTTGGTGGGCTCGGCGAAATAGTTCGGGTTGTAGAAGACAAAACCCAGATAGAACATCAGCAAAATGCCAAGACCGAACAGATCTTTGATGGTGTAGTAGGGATGGAAGGGCAAGGTGTCCTGGGGACCCTTGACGTCAATACCCAGCGGGTTGTTCGATTTGGTGGTGTGCAAGGCCACCAGATGCAAAAAGACCAGAGCGAAAAGGACAAATGGCAGCAAATAATGCAGGGCAAAAAAGCGGTTCAAGGTGGGGTTGTCCACCGAGAAGCCACCCCATAGCCAAGTGGTCACGGCATCCCCGACCAACGGAACGGCCGAGAAGAGATTGGTGATCACCGTGGTTCCCCAGAAGCTCAACTGGCCCCAGGGCAGGCAATAGCCCATAAAGGCCGTGCCCATCATGACCAGATAAATAATCAGGCCAAGCCACCAAAGCACTTCGCGGGGAGCCTTGTAGGACCCGTAATAAAGGCCGCGGAAGATATGAATATAGACCACGACAAAGAACCAGGTGGCGCCATTCATATGCAGGTAACGCAACAGCCAGCCATAGTTCACATCGCGCATGATGCGTTCAACCGAGCCGAAGGCCAGGTTGACATTGGGCGTATAGGCCATCGCCAGGAAGATCCCGGACAGCAACATGATAACCAGCATGATTCCGGCCAAGGAGCCGAAATTCCACCAGTAATTCAAATTGCGCGGCGTCGGATAATCTATTGCATCATGCTGCAAAACCGAAAAGATCGGCAGGCGGTCATCAAGCCACTGGATGACCTTGTTTTCGAATTTATGACTGCTCATCGATGCGCTCCTAGCCGATCCGGACCGAGGTGTCGCTTAAAAATGTATAATTGGGTACCGCCAGATTGGCTGGCGCAGGTCCCTGACGAATGCGCCCCGAGGTATCGTAGACCGAACCATGGCAGGGACAATACCAGCCGCCATATTCGCCGCGGGGGTCGGAGGGCTTTTGCCCCAGAGGGATGCAGCCAAGATGCGTGCAGATCCCGACCAGGATCAGCCATTGCGGCTTTTTGACTCGCGTTTCATCGCTTTCTGGATCGCGCAAATCCGTCAGCGTGACCTGGCTGGCCGCGTCGATCTCGGCTGCGGTCCGGTGACGGATAAAAACGGGTTTGCCCCGCCAGGTAACGGTAATGGCCTGGCCCTCGGCAATGGGGGTCAGGTCCACCTCGGTGCTGGACATCGCCAAGGTATCGGCGGAAGGGTTCATGCTGTGGATAAACGGCCAGAGGGCGAGGCCGGTTCCGGTCACGCCGACAGCGGTCGAGGCATAAAGCAGAAAATCGCGTCGTGATTGGTCGTCGGGCGACCCGTTCGATGCGGAGGTCAATGAATCAGCCATTGTCTTTCCCTCTTGAGTCCCGGTCTGAGGCCCCTGAATGCCGTAAATCCCAACAGCCAGCAAGCACCCGTCCCGGAACGGCCGTCGGCGAAGGCCGACCAGCACTGCGTTCAGAAGCCATTGCTGCCATATAAAGCAATTCCGTAAACTTGAAAAGCAACGGATTATGCGATGGCTTCGTGGCACCGAGAAAGCTGAGGGTTTATGCGCATTACTCTTTTTCAACCGGATATCCCCCAAAATGTCGGCGCCATCATCCGTCTGGCTGCCTGTTTCGGGCTGGCCCTGGATATCATCGAACCCTGCGGCTTTCTTTGGGATGACCGCCGCATCCGGCGGGTTGGCATGGATTATCTCGATTTTGCTGAAATCCGCCGTTATCCCTCCTGGGATGCCTATCTTGCCCAGGGACCTGAAGGAAGACTGATCCTGTTGACCACAAAGGGCGATCGCCGGCATCTGGACTTCCGCTTTGCGCCTGATGATCGCCTGCTCTTCGGTCGGGAAAGCAGCGGTGTGCCGCCACAGATCCATGAGGCGGCCCAGGCCCGTTTACGCATTCCCTTGCGCGAGGCCGCCCGCTCGCTCAATTTGGCGATGACTGCGGCGATGGTGGTTGGCGAAGCTTTGCGCCAGACCGATGGCTGGCCAGTCATTTAAACCGATCTGGTGGCTGGATTTTTGATGGAAGACGATGAAAAAAAAGCAGCGGCAACCGCCTGGTTCGTCGATTTGCGCGATCGCATTTGTGCCAGTTTTGAGGCGCTGGAAACGGATCTGGCCGAGGATGGGCTGCCGGCGGGCCGTTTCGCACGCAAGACCTGGCAGCGCGATGGCGGGGGCGGTGGCGAGATGGCGCTGATGCATGGCCGCGTCTTTGAAAAAGTGGGGGTCAATCTGTCCACTGTTCACGGGATCCTGCCCGCCGATTATCGCGCTGCCATTCCAGGCGCGGAGGCGGCTGGCGGTGCCTTTTGGGCTGCGGGGATCTCGTTGGTCGCCCATCCGCGGTCGCCCTTGATCCCGGCAACCCATATGAATTGTCGGATGATCGTGACCGGGCAAAGCTGGTTCGGCGGTGGCGCCGATCTGACGCCGACCTTCCTTGACGAGTCTGACGCCAAGGCCTTTCATGAGGCGTTTTCTGCCGCTTGCGCCAAACATCCGGTCGCTGATTACGAGCGCTACAAGCGGTGGTGCGATGAATATTTCTTTCTTCCACATCGAGGCGAAGCCCGAGGGATCGGCGGTATTTTTTTCGACAATCTGGCCTCGGGTGACTGGCACGCGGATTTTGCCTTTGTCAAAGAGGTTGGCTGTGCTTTCCATGCTATCTACCCGGCGCTGGTCCGGCGTCACCTGGGCCAGCCCTGGACGGTCGAAGAGAAGCGTGCACAATTGATCAAGCGCGGGCGTTATGTCGAATTCAACTTGCTTTATGATCGCGGGACGATGTTCGGTCTGAAAACAGGGGGCAATGTGGAAGCCATTCTTATGAGCCTGCCGCCCGAGGTGGCCTGGCCATGAATCGGTTGACCGGCGAAGCTTCGGGGTCGGCTAGGTTTAGGCGGCTGGCCTTGGGGATTGGTCTTGTTGTCGTCCTCAGCGGCGCCGGGCTGTTTTTTCTGGGCCATGGCTGGTCCGAATTTGGCGACGGTCCTAAGACGGTCAAACCACCAAACCACGCGGAAGAAGAGGCTCTTTTGGCGGCGTCGGCCGGATTGGCGCGCCGTCATTCAGACATGTTGCAGCTGCGGTTGAAAACGGGCGAAACCCTGATCCTGACTGACCGCCGGATGTGCGGCGATCTGCCTTGTCCCCCGATGATCGCCCGGCAATATTATTATCTTGGCTGGAACAGTGGGATGGGGGGCTATCGGTTGCTGGCCAGCCCAGCCGGGACCAACGAAATGTTTCTGGCCTGGAGCGATGACGACCCGGTCCTTTTGGATGCCCAGCATGCCGCCGCGGGAAATGGGGACGCCGGTGCGCCAGTATCCTTGCCTGTACCGCCGCCCGCCGCAGAAGGCGATGTCACTCTGGCCGCCTGGCTCGAGGATGTCACCGCGGCGCGGGCGCGCAGCGAAACACCGCGTCTGGCCGAGACCCACGGGCAGGTGCGGCGTGAGGGGCAGGACTTATCGTTTCTGCTCCCGGATAAGCGGGTTTTTCGTCTGGCCGATGACTTGGCTTGTGGCCAGGTAAGCTGTCCGGCTCAATTGGCCCGCTCTTTTGATTTTTCGGGCAGCAGTCCCGATGGGCGTTTTTGGGTGGTGGAAGAACATTGGGACGAAGCGGAAGGCGCGCTTCTGGTGGAAAGCGGTCAGGCCGGCGTCACGCCCTTGCTGGGGCTGCCAAAATTTTCGCCGGATGGTCATTTTGCCGCAGCCGCCGTAAAGGATCTGGAATGGGCCGCCCCAAGACGTCTGGAATTATGGTCCTTGACGACCAGTTCACCACAATTGGTTTTTTCTCTGGCGGCCGGCGATGAGGACGACACCGTCTATGAACTGGTGGCCTGGACGGACGCCGATCATCTTCTGCTGCGCCGCGGCCCCTGGACCGGCAATAGCCGCAGCGAAGCCATGCTGGTTCAAGAACAGGGTAATTGGCGCTTGCAGGCGCCTTAGAATGCTTCAGTATTAAACTGAAGTATTCTAAGGCTTATGTGTGAACGAAAAATCTCCGATTTTTTAATGCTCAGGCACCGAGCGAGGCCGGGGCGAGCTTTTTGATTTCCGCTTCCAGGTCGATGCGTCTGGCTCGACAGACCGTCCCCAGACATTCGGCAATCCCGGTTTCGCCGCCGGTCTTGCGCAGATTGTCCTCTAATTGCTTCACGGCGGTGACCAGGCCCCTTAAGGAATTCTGGGTAAAGTTCTGATAGCGCCGCAGTTTCTGTTGTTCATCATGGTCTTCGGGGACGATCGTCTGGATCGGACCGAACAGGGCCATAAACAATTTTGGACCAAGATTTTCTTCGGCCGTCTTCAAGAACATTGCCATCTGGTCACGGTTCAGCCGAAGGTCGAATATTGCGTCCAGTGCGAACTCGTTCAGGCGATCCAAATATTCAGACAAGGCGACGATATCTTGCTGGGTGATACGCTTGTCTTCATGCAAACGCATCGCCGTCTCTTTGTTGGCCATGATGTCCCATTTCTTTTTGGCATCAAGATGGCCAAGGGCCCCATGGATATTGGAAAAGCCAGCCTCGCCCAACTGACCAACGGTGGCCGAGGCCAGCACGTTATTGTCGATCATTTCCTGCATCATGGCCGGATCTTTTATCACCGACTCGGCCTTGCTAATGTCGTTGGCCGCCAATTGCGCCAGACGCTGAAGGCGTTCTTCGGTGTCCATCCGGGTAATGCCAATCCCAAGTTTCTGAAAAACATGGGCCGGTATTTGTACGTAAATCGGAAAGAAGCGGACCTGCCATTCAAAATCCAAGGCGTCCTTAATGGCGGCGTAGAAACGACCGGAATTGGTCATGCCCACCGGGGCCGGTTTATCCTTGCCGTAATTGCGATGGAACAAGCCGGCCAGAAGTGCCACGTTCAGCAGCTTAAAACGCGATTTTCCACTTTGCGGTTGCTTGGCTTTTACCGGGGTTTTGCTTTTGGCAGGCGAGATCGGGTCGCCAAAATGGGCTTCAGCAAAATTGCGCATGCTGGTGCGCACACACATGCCGATGACCTCATTGACCGAGCGCCCGCAATTTAGACGCTTGTCATCATCTTCGACCAGCTTTCCTTCACTGTCCTGCAAAAGATCAGCGAAGGCATCGCGGCGGCTGCGAAACAACTTAAAGCAGGCATCCAGCAAGTCCACCGAGTCCATAATCGTTTTATAGGGGTCCGGGCTCTCGGCCAGCGGCGGGATCAGAGATTTAAACCGCTCCGCCACCGGACCTTTCAGCATCCGTGTGACTTCATGGCGGGCTGCCGCCTCAGGGTCCGGCGTTTTGGCCCCTGTTCCAGAACTGCTTTTGCTAGGCGAAGCCATTGAGCGCGATTCCCACCTGCGATAAGTATTTATGCGAGAATAGCCTGTGCGTACAGGCAAGTCATCTTGGTTAACTTGAAATCCGGCTTAAATCGGCAGGCGCAGCCGGACCCGCAAGCCTCCCATCGGGCTGTCCTCCAGCAGAATGTCGCCGCCATGACCTCGGACAACATCGCGGGCAATGGTCAAGCCTAACCCCACCCCACCGGTGGTCGGGTTGCGCGAGGATTCCAGCCGCTGAAAAGCCCGGAAAACCTCTTCGCGCTTAGGCGGCGGAATGCCTGGCCCGTCATCGTCGAGAACGACTTCGATATGATCAGCATGCCGGGCCGCCCGGATCACCGCGCGTCGGGCATAGCGCTGGGCATTGCCGGTAAGATTGGTCAGGCAGCGTCTGATGGCGTCCGGTCTAAGCTGCAAGATCAGGTTGGGTTCGCATTCCACATCGATCGAGCCGCCTTCGCGGCGGCATTTGGCGGCCACATCCTCAATCAAGAGGCTAAGGTCGGTGAGACTCATCGGCTCATTGCCGGCCCCGCGGGCAAAGGCAAGATAGCCCTCGACCATGCGCTCCATCTCGGCAATGTCGGTTTTCAGCTCATCAATGCCGTCGCCGTCCATCATCGCCAATTCCAGTTTCATTCTGGTCAGTGGCGTGCGCAGATCATGGGAGACGCCGGCCAGCATTTCCGTGCGCTGATCGACCTGGCGTTTGATGCGATCGCGCATCAAGGCAAAGGCGGCCGCGGCCTGCCGGACTTCCGCCGCGCCTTCGGGTTTAAAATTGGGGACATCCCGCCCTTTGCCGAAACTGTCGGCGGCGATCGCCAGACGGCGTACCGCTCGCACCTGATTGCGGGTGAAAAGCGTGGCGATGCCAAACAGCAGCAGCGATGTTCCGATCATCCAAAGCGTGAAGATCGTGGTGGTTGGGCTGTAAAGACGTTTGCGCGGAGCGGTGACCCTGAGAATGCCTTCCGGCACTTGCACCAAAATGCTGATATCCTGTTCGCGGGACAGGGTGTCGATCAACACCGGTCGTCCAACCCGTTCTGCTAACGCGGCCAAAAGATTCCCTTCTAAACTGCCGCGAGCAGAGTCCCGGCTCAAATTCCGATGGGAATCCAGCATCCCTGTGTTGGCCAAGGTGGCGCCTTCGCGCAAAGTCAGCCGCAGATCCATGGTGGCGAGCGCGACGGAAAAAATCTTGTCCCGGCTCTCCTTGTCCGGCGTAGCCTGCATCAATTGGATCACCGCGCCGATTTCGCCGGCCAGCGCGGTGGTCAGCCGACGGGTAATAAGATCCCAATGGGTCCCGTAAAAAATATAGGCCGAAACCAGTTGCAGGAGAACCAGCGGAGTCACCAGGATCAGCAAGGAGCGGCCCAGCAGTCCGCGGGGCAAGATAGCCTTGACGATGGGTCTCAGCGATCGCATCAATCGCTCCACAACACATAGCCAAGACCGCGGACGGTCTGGAGATAACGGGGCTGTCTGGGGTCGTCCTCGATTTTCCGGCGCAGTCTGGTGATTTGAACATCGATGCTGCGCAGATTGCCACCGGCGCCGAGACGACCCGCCAGTTCTTCCCGCGATATCGTTTGACCGGGCTGTTCAGCCAGGATGGCCAGCAAAGCCTGGTCCGCCGAAGTGAGGTGGACCACCTCGCCATCGAGGATCAGTTCATGTCGGGTCCGATCAAAACTGTGGCGGCCGAAGCGGAACGGCGCCGGGGTAAGAACGGGCTCTTCCGGCTGGCGGCTGCGCCGGAGGATGCTGTTAATGCGCAACAGCAACTCCCGTGGTTCAAAAGGCTTGGCGAGATAGTCATCGGCACCGTAATCGAGCCCTTTGATACGGTCTTCGGTTTCACCCATGGCGGTCAGCAGCAAGATCGGCACATCATTGTTGCCGCGCAGGCTTCGGGTCAGATCAAGGCCTGTTTCACCCGGCATCATGACATCGAGCACAATCAGATCAAAAGCCATGGCGGCGAGCTGCTGGCGGGCCTCAGCAGCATTGGCCGCCGTCGATATCAGATAGCCGTTTTCACTAAGGAATTTTCGCAGCAGATGACGCAGACGGGCGTCATCATCCACCACAAGGAGATGGGCCGGTTCGCTCATTTTGCGGGGGATTCCAAAGGTGCCATGTCGACCAGCCTTTGATGGTCCGCAGGATCCATCAGCCCCAGCATCACCTGGCGGAAGCCTTCTGCCGCCGAAGGGCCGGCCTGACCATAAGCGGCGGCAAGGCGGCTGCGCTGGGTCTGGCTGAGCCGGCGTTCCAGATCCTGGCCCTTTTCCGTCAGCCGCAACAGCCGTTGCCGACGATCGCGCCGGCCGGGCAGCTGAGTGACCAAGCCGGCTTGCCGCAATTGCCGCAGAATCGGAGCCAGGCTTTGCTTGGAGATCTGTAAGACGGCCAGTAATTCGCTGACGGTCAGTTCATCTTGGCGGCCGATAAAATAGATAACTCGATGATGGGCGCGCCCGAAGCCATAATGGGCAAGGATTGCATCCGGTTCGGCAGTAAAAGCGCGATAGGCGAAGTAAAGCAATTCAATGCCCTGTCGCAATCCCGCTTCGGGAAAGCGCCGAGGATCCAATGCGGATTTTACGTCAGTCATATTGACATATATGACCTAAGAATGTTACGCGTTGCAACCGTATTTCGTAATTTTCAGACCCGCTGTCAGGAATTCGCACCATGTCATCCTTTAGCGAATGTGCCGTTTCTGCCCCCATCGCCCTGGTTCGCGCGACGCATCCGAAGCCGCGTCCGGCCGATGATCACTTGCAATTTGGCAGCGTGTTTACCGACCATATGTTTGTGATGGATTACAGCAAAGGGCAAGGATGGCATTCGCCGCGAATCCAGCCTTATCAACCCTTTTCCATGGATCCGGCTACCGCCGTCCTGCATTACGCGCAAGCGGTCTTTGACGGATTGAAAGCCTATCGCGGCGTCGATGGCGTCATCCGCTTTTTTCGTGCCGAAAAACATGCCGACCGCTTGAACCGGTCCTGCGAAAGATTGTGCATTCCCACCCTGGACCCGCAGCAGATCCTGGATAGCTTTCACGCTCTGGTAAGGATTGATCAAGACTGGGTGCCAAGAAAGCAGGGCACCTCTTTGTATCTGCGACCGACCGTCATCGCCTCGGAGCCATTCCTTGGGGTCCGCCCCGCTTATAATTACACCTATTTTCTGATTCTTTCCCCGGTTGGCCCCTATTATGCGGAAGGGATCAATCCGGTTAAAATCCTGGCAACCGATACGCATGTCCGCGCGGTCAAGGGGGGGCTTGGCGCCGTAAAAACGGCGGGTAACTATGCCGCCAGCATCTTTGCCGCAGAGGAGGCCAAGCATCTGGGCTATACCCAGGTTTTATGGCTTGATGGGGTCGAGCATAAATATCTCGATGAGGTCGGAACCATGAATATCATGGTCAAGATTGGAGACGAGGTTATTACCCCGCCGCTCAGTGGCTCGATTCTGCCTGGCGTGACCCGCGACTCGATTCTCAGCCTGTGTCGTGACTGGGGATTATCGGCCAGCGAACGACCGATTTCCATCGATGAAGTTCTGGCCGCCGCGCGGCAGGGCCAATTGAAAGAGATGTGGGGTACCGGGACCGCCGCTGTGGTCTCGCCGGTCGGCGAACTGGGGTACAAGGGTGAAAAACTGATCATCAATGAGGGCAAGACCGGCCCATTGACCCAGCGCCTCTACGACGCCATCGTCGGTATCCAGTATGGCGGGTCTGCCGACCCCCATGGCTGGATGACAAAGTTGCGTTAAACGCCCAGAGTGCTTCAGTCTTAAACTGAAGCACTCTAATCCCAGCGCTCTGCCCGGATGTCATCGTCAGGCAGGGCCTCGACCCAATGGCTGCCGGTGGCGGTTTCCTCCTGCTTCCAGAAGGGCGCGCGGGTCTTCAATCGGTCGACCAGAAATTCACAGGCCCGGAACGCGACGTCGCGATGCGCGGCCGTGACACCCACAAAGACGATCGGTTCGCCGGGCAAAAGCCGGCCAAAACGATGAAGGATGACAAGCCGCTCGACCGGCCAGCGCCGACAGGCCTCGGCTTCGAAGGCCAGTAGCTGGCGCTCGGTCATGCCGGGGTAATGTTGTAAGGTCATCGCGAGGACATCTTCGCTGCCACGGCGCACCAGACCGACAAAGCTGGCGACAGCCCCGCAGCTGCTATTGTCTTCGCAAAGCTTGGCGAGTAGCTGGCCGGGATCGAAGCTCTCGGATTGGACCTTTACAGTCATCAGCCACCGGTCACCGGCGGGAAAAAAGCGACTTCGTCGGTTGGGCTAAGGGGGGTTTCCCAGGAGGCGAAGGTCTGATTGACTGCGGCGCGCAGCCGGGCCCGTTCAGAAAAAACCGCAGCATGGCCAGGCGACAGAGTTTGCAGCCAATCCGCCAATTGTCCGACGGATTTGACGGCGGCTGGTGGCGTCACCTCTTCTTCGTCCTTCTGGATTTTGCTTTGGAGCCAGGCGAAGTAAAGCACCCTCATCCGGCAGGTCCGCGCAAATGATTGAAGCTGGCCCGCAGATAATCCCAGCCGGTAATCAGGGTCAGCGCCGCCGCCCCCCACAATAGGATCTCGCCCAGAGTCTGGGCTGGAATCCAAACCGGTGCCGCCTTGCCGACCAGCAATGTGGGTAAGGCGGTCATCTGGATTCCGGTTTTCCATTTGGCGAGGCGGCTGACCGGCATGCCGACTTTGACTTCGGCCAGAAATTCACGCAGTCCGGAGACCAGAATTTCGCGCAGCAGGATAACCAGCGCGGGCAGAATACTGACCTGGGAGACCCGTTCGAAAGCGGCCAGCATCAGCAAGATCGCGGCCACCAACAATTTGTCGGCGATGGGGTCGAGAAAGCGGCCGAGACTGGAAACAATGTTACGCCGCCTTGCCACATACCCATCAAAAAAATCAGTGATCGCGGCGGCGACAAACAGAAAGCAGGCCAGCCAGCGCGCCCCGTCGCCATCAACGTAAAAAGTCGCGACGATCAGCGGAATCGTCACGATGCGTGAGGCGGTCAGAAGATTGGGCAGGCTGGTGACCATTGCCGGCGGCGGTCTCTTTTTTCAGGGGCGGGCGCATTCTAGCCCGGAACTTTTACACTGTCACGAACGCAACGGCGGTAATTTTGCTACAAAATTTGTTCGCCGTGCTTTGTACCCTTTGGTTAGACACAAGGGTGTGCCGGCAAAGGATTTTTTTTGCGCCTGGATGGATCCTTGCCGCAAATAGGGTAGAATGGGTTCACCCTAAGCGCATATTTTTGACAAGAGGAAGAGGATGGGGTTCGTCCGCAACGCCGCCGTCGCCGGCATGTTCTATCCAGCAGAACCCAATGTTCTGGCGGCTGACCTGCGTCGGTTGCTGGAAGCTGTCCCCCCCTCCGAGGCCGTTCCGCCCAAGGCAGTGATTGCGCCGCATGCCGGCTATATTTATTCGGGATCGGTCGCGGCCAGCGTTTACGCGCCGCTCTCGGCCAGGCGGCGCGATATTTCCCGGGTGGTGTTGTTGGGGCCAGCGCATCGGTTGGCGTTTGGTGGGATCGCCGCCAGTTCAGCCGAAGCCTTTGCCACGCCCCTGGGTCGGGTCGCCCTCGACCAGGAGGCCATCGCCAGTTTGCAAGGGATGCCGGATTTCGGGATTTTAGACGCTGCCCATAAGGCAGAACATAGTCTGGAAGTGCATCTGCCCTTTTTGCAGATGACGTTGGATCGTTTTCGTCTGATTCCCTTGCTCACCGGTGCTGTTTCGGTGGAGTCGGTCGCTCACCTGCTGGGACGTCTGTGGGGGGGCAGCGAAACCCTGATCGTGATCAGCTCGGATCTTAGCCATTATCTTGACTATGCCCGGGCGCAAAGTCTGGATTCGCAAACCCGTCTGGCCATTGAGCAGGGCGATGAAGAGGCGATCGGCCCTGAGCAAGCCTGTGGGCGGGTGCCGATCCTTGGCCTTTTGCGTTTAGCCAAGCAGCTGGGATTGGCGGCGCGGACCGTCGATGTCCGGAACTCGGGCGATACCGCGGGACCAAAGGATCGCGTGGTTGGCTATGGCGCCTGGGCTTTTGCCTCTGTGCCGGCCAAGGATGAAGAGCTGCGGCGGCAAGGACCCTCGTTAATTGCATTGGCGCGGCAGGCGATAGAAGACCGGCTGGCCGGAGTGGCCAGGCCGGTTTTGCCGGATGCCCAGTCCTTCGGTGCGGCCTTCGTGACCTTGCATCGTCAGGGCCAGTTGCGCGGTTGTATCGGTTCGGTGACGGCCTGGCGCCCATTGCGCGTTGATGTCGCTGACAATGCGCTCAAGGCGGCGTTTGAAGATCCGCGCTTTCCGCCGGTGACGGCTGCGGAATTGAGCGATCTTGAGATTTCCGTGTCGGTGTTGACCCCTCCGGAGCCGCTGACTTTTACGGACGAGGCCGATCTTTTACGCAAATTGCGGCCCCGAATTGATGGCCTGATCATCGAAGAGGGCGCAAGGCGCGCCCTTTTTCTGCCGGCCGTATGGGAACAACTGCCGAACCCCGAGGATTTCCTGGGACATTTGAAACAAAAGGCAGGAATGCCGGCGCGGCCGTTATCGGCCAATTGCCGCGCCTCGATTTTTCGGGCTGTCGAATTGAAGGTTACGCCGAAGTGACCCTTGGTGATGACCTCTCGGTCCTGTTGGAACCGCTTGGCGCCTTGGCGCGGGACGCGGGCGCCGCCATCATGGAGATCTATCGCAGTGATTTTCGCGTTGATGCCAAGACCGATGCGTCGCCGGTCACCGAAGCCGATCTTTGCGCCGAACGCCTGATCCTTGCCGGTTTGCAACGGATCACGCCGGATATCCCGGTCATTTCCGAGGAGGCCGCAGCCAGCGGTGTTCTGCCAGCCTTGCAAGGGCGGCGCTTCTGGTTGGTTGACCCGTTGGATGGCACCAAAGAATTTGTCCGGCGCAATGGCGAGTTCACGGTCAATATCGCTCTTATTGTCGATGGACAGCCGCTTGTCGGCGTCCTATATGCCCCGGCCCAAGATCGCCTTTTCCTGGGATCTCCCGGCCTGGCCCTGGCAGAGGAAGGCGGACAACCGGCACGGCCGGTCCGGTGTCGCGCGGCGCCGTCGGGCGGTCTGGTGGTTTTGTCCAGCCGCTCCCATCGTGACCCCGAGCGCTTCGCCGCGTTCCTTCAGTCCATGCCCGTCGCTGAAACCCGCCATTCCGGCAGTTCGTTAAAATTCGCGCTGATTGCCGCCGGCGAGGCCGATCTTTATCCGCGCTGCGGGCGGACCATGGAATGGGATACGGCGGCCGGGCATGCCATTCTTCTGGCGGCCGGGGGCATCGTGACGGATCTGGAGCGCCAGCCGCTGATTTATGGCAAGCCCGGTTATGAAAATCCGCCTTTTCTGGCCTGGGGGCAGTCCCCTTGCCGTTAGTTTCCGCCAGTCCTGACCATATTGATCAGGCCGCGGCTTTTTTGCGCGCGGGACAATTGGTCGCCTTTCCCACCGAAACGGTTTACGGGCTGGCCGGCGATGCTACCGATGATCGGGCGGTTGCCTCGATCTTTGCCGTCAAAGGCCGGCCAAGCTTTAACCCTTTGATCGTCCATCTGGCGGATTGGGAAGAGGCGGCGGATCTGGTCCTTATGGATCGCCGGGCAAAAGATCTGGCGATCGCGTTCTGGCCGGGGCCGTTGACCTTGGTCCTGCCGCGCCGGGCCGAGGCCCGCGTTTCCTTGCTGGTTTCGGCGGGATTGGACAGCCTGGCCGTCCGTGTGCCGGCCCATCCGGTCGCCCTGGCGTTGCTTCGCGCGACCGGTAGACCGCTGGCGGCGCCAAGCGCCAACCCCTCGGGGCGGGTCAGCCCGACCACCGCGGCGCATGTCGCCGCCGATCTGCGCCCGGCGCCAGCGATGATTCTGGATGGAGGGGCCTGTCAGGTCGGCGTCGAGTCGACCGTTCTCGATCTGACCGCGGAACGGCCGATGCTGTTGCGGCCCGGCGGGGTTCCCCTGGAACGTCTGAGCGCTCTGTTGGGACCTGTGCAGAGCGCTATGGCCGACCCGGCGGCGCTTCGTTCACCGGGGATGCTGCCCAGCCATTATGCGCCGGTGCTGCCGGTTCGTTTGGAGGCCACCGAGGCCAGACCTGGTGAACTGCTGCTGGGGTTCGGTCCGACGGCGCCGCCGGGGGTTGCCAATCTTAGCCCGACCGCCGATCTGACCGAGGCGGCGTCCCGTTTATTTGCCTTGCTGCGGGCATTGGATCGTCCCGATCATCAAGGGATTGCGGTTATGCCAATTCCCGAACAAGGTCTTGGCCTGGCCATTAATGACCGCTTGCGCCGGGCGGCCGCGCCAAGGAACGGATGAGAGCTTGTAAGGCGGCGCGGACTTGTTTTAAATCGGAGCCCCATGACTGACGCATTTTTAACAGAACTCACCAAAATTCTTGGCCCCGCCGGACTGATTCTCGATAAGGATTTAATGGCGCCCTATCTGGAAGAGGAACGTGGCCTTTACCATGGTCGCGCCTGTGCCGTGGCCCGGCCCGCCAGCACTGATGAAACCGCACAACTGGTAAGGCTTTGTGCCGCCGCCGGTGTTGCGGTCGTGCCTCAGGGGGGGAATACCGGGCTTTGCGGTGGAGCCGCGCCCGATGGCAGTGGCCAGCAATTGCTGGTCAGCCTGCAGCGCATGAACCATGTGCGCGCCGTGGATCCGATCAATTTTACCATGACCGTCGAAGCCGGGGTCATCCTGGAAAATGTGCAAAAGGCCGCCTTAGAGGCCGGCTGCCTCTTTCCTTTGAGCCTTGGCGCCGAGGGCAGCTGCCAGATCGGCGGTAATATTGCCACCAATGCCGGCGGTACCGCGGTGTTACGTTATGGCAATACCCGCGAGTTGGT
Organism: Rhodospirillaceae bacterium; assembly: GCA_013349735.1. Taxonomy (GTDB): domain Bacteria; phylum Pseudomonadota; class Alphaproteobacteria; order Rhodospirillales; family Magnetospirillaceae; genus DUZF01. Next base: position 10,847 of record DUZC01000002.1, on the reverse strand, counting down.
CATGGGATTGGAAGTGGTGCTTCCGGATGGCCGCATCTGGGATGGGCTGCGCCGCCTGCGCAAAGATAATACCGGCTATGATCTGAAACAGTTATTCATCGGGGCGGAAGGCACGCTGGGGATTATTACCGCGGCGGTGCTCAAGCTGTTTCCCAAGCCCGAGGACCAACAAACCGCGTTTTGCGCTTTGTCCGACCTTGACCAGGTGTTGGCACTGCTGGCTCGGGCTCGGGCCATGACCGCCGACCAGATTTCAGCCTTTGAACTGGTGCCGCGCATCGGTCTGCAGATGGGTATGGATTTGGTGCCGGGCGTCGGCGATCCCTTTGACGGTCCGCATGAGTGGTATGTGCTGATGGAGCTGTCGTCGTCCCGCCGCGAAGGGGGGCTGGCCGAGTCCTTGGAGACTCTGCTGGCTGCCGCCCTGGAGGCGGGCGAAGTGGTCGATGCGGTCATCGCGTCCTCTTTGGAGCAAAGAAAGGCGCTGTGGCGTATCCGCGAAGGCATTCCCGAGGCACAAAAGCGGGATGGTGGCAGCATCAAGCATGATGTCTCGGTTCCGACGGCGGCGGTCCCTGATTTTTTGCGTCGGGCCACGCAGGCGGTTTTGGCGGCGGAGCCCTTGCTGCGTGTCGTCCCCTTTGGTCATGTCGGGGATGGCAATATCCATTTCAATCTGTCGCAGCCGCCGGGTGCCGAGAAACAGGCTTTCTTGGGCCAATGGCAGCGCATGAACCGGATCGTCCATGACATTGTTGTCGAGATGGGGGGCTCAATCAGTGCCGAACATGGCATCGGCCAATTGAAAAAGGACGAGTTGGCCCATTACAAGGACCCGGTCGCACTTGAGCTTATGGCAAAAATTAAGGCGGCTTTTGATCCCCAGGGCGTCATGAACCCGGGTAAATTGATTTAATCTATTCATCCCTTGCGCCGGAAGGCATAATCCCCCGCAAATGAGGGTGATCAATCGCTATATCCTGCGCCAACTGGCCGTCAGCATGGTGCTGGTCACCATCGGGCTGACGGCGATTCTTTGGCTGACACAATCGCTGCGTTTTGTTGAATTGACGGTCAATAAAGGTGCGTCGGTCGGCTTGTTTATGAAGCTGACCCTTCTGGTCATGCCAAACTTCCTTACGGTTATTTTGCCGGTTTCCTTGTTCGCGGTGGTCCTGTTTACCTATAACGCCTTGATTTCCGATCGCGAAATGGTGGTGATGCGCTCGGCTGGCATGAGCCATTGGATGTTGGCGCGCCCGGCGCTGATCCTGGCGGGTTACAGCATGCTGGCGGGACTCGTGTTAAATGTTTGGATTATCCCGCACACGGTGGAAGAATTTCATCGTTTGCAATGGACCCTGCGCAATTCGGTGACGGGGGTCATTTTGCAAGAAGGGCAATTTAACCAGGTTGGCGAGGGTTTGACCGTCTATATCCGCTCGCGCGGCAGCGATGGCGAGCTGCAGGGCATTATCGTTTATGACCGGCGCAATCCCATGCGCAAAGTGACAGTGATGGCCGAACGGGGCGCCTTGATCAAAAAGCAAAATGGCGTGCCCACGGTTTTTATGGTCAACGGCGTTCGCGAGCAGGTTTCAACCGGTTCCAGCCGGCTATCGTTGCTATATTTCGACAACTATGCCATGGAGTTCTCTGAGACTTCCGACCCTGGCGATGTGCGGTCGCGTGATGCCCGCGAACGATCAACGGAAGAATTATTTTCGGTAACCGAACAGCAGGTTGGGCCCGTGAATTTTCGGCAATTCCGCGTTGAAGGGCATCAGAGACTGGCGTCACCGCTTTATCATTTTTCTTTTGCCTTCATTGCGCTGGCCTGTCTGCTGGCCGGTTGGTTCAATCGTCGCGGCCAAAGTGATCGGTTGGCGATTGCCATCGGGCTGATGGTGGCGGTGCAGGCTTTGGCGTTAAGCGTTTCCAATCTGGCGACGCGGGACCTGATGCTGGTACCGCTGATCTATCTGCTTCCGGCGCTTCCCATTCTGGTCGGGGTCTGGGTGCTGCAGGCCCCGGCCTTCCTTCGCTTGCCGCCGGCAGGCTCATCGGGAATGGGGTAATGTCGTCGCTTTTATTCCGGACTCTTGCGGCTTTTCTGTTGGCTATCGTCTGGGCCTTACCCGGGCTGGCTGAACAGCCATCCCTAAAGGCGGGACGAACCACCGATGGCCCATCCGGCAAAGCAAAGCCGAACAAAGAGCGCCCGGATGCGCAGCCGGTCCTGATGACGGCTGACCAGATCGTTCATGACCGTGACCTGGACATCGTGATGGCCAGGGGGCATGTGGAACTGGATCAGGGGGGCCGCATTCTGCTGGCCGACAGTCTGTCTTACAATATGAAGCAAGATGTGATCATTGCCACCGGCAATGCCAGCCTCACGGATATTGACGGTCAGGTTCTGTTTGCAGACTATTTCGAATTGACCGGTGATATGAAAGAGGCTGCGGCCAAAGGCATTCGCGTGCTGATGGTGGATGACTCCAGGATTGTTGCCAATTCCGGCCGGCGGTTGGCTGGTGACCGCAGCGTCTTTGATATGGGCGTTTATACGGCCTGTAATCCCTGCGCCGAGGATATCAGCAAGCCGCCGCTTTGGCAGATCAAGGCCAGCCGGGTCATCCATGACGAGCTGGCCCATCGCATTGAATATGAAGATGCCTGGCTTGATGTCGGGGGGTGGCCGGTGGCCTATACCCCTTATTTCTCTCATGCCGATCCGACGATTCGTCGGGAAAGTGGCCTTCTTCCCTTCAGCGTTCTCAATAACAAGGTGATCGGCACCGGCGTCCGCACCCCCTATTTCCAGGTTATTGACCCCTATCAGGATGTAACGGTTTCGCCGATGGTGACCAGTAATGATGACCAGATGCTGGCCATTACCGATCGGCTGCGGACCTCCAATGGCGAGGCCAAGACCACCGTCAGCATTGCCAATCTGTCCAGCCAGGGCTATGGCGGCAACGCGACGACCGGATGGAATATTGATGCCCGCGCCCAATTTAACCTGGACCAGCGATGGCGCGCCGGGTACGAAATCGAACGGGCGTCAGACCAGAATTACCTGCCCAGTTTCGGCTATCATATTGCCCAGCCCTATCTGACGACCCGACCCTATCTGGAAGGGTTCAGCTATCGCAATTACGCGGCGGTCGAAGGGTATAGTTTCCAGAGCCTGACCACGCCCGTCCTGCCGGTTGGCGCTTTGCCGCCGCAGAAGTCGCCCATTGTCCTGCCGCTGGCCACCTATAATTTTGTCGGTGAACCCAGCAGCAATGGCAGTTACTGGTCTTTTAACACCCATGCCGCCAATATCAGCCGCGGCCAGGGTACCGACAGCCGGCGGGTCAATACGGATAGCTCTTGGAATTTGCCCTTCACCGCCGCGGATGGCGAAGTTTATAAACTGACCACTAGTTTACGCGCGGACGCTTATAACAGTAATAATCTGACGCCGCAAAACAGCAGCCAGGTTGACGCCGCCCGTGCCATCCCGGAAGCGGCCTTGACCTGGCGCTATCCCTTTAGCCGCATCAATGAGCATTCTTCTGAGACATTGAGCCCGATCATCATGGCTTCGGCCAGTCCGTATGGCGGCAATTCCCTGAAGATTCCCAACGAAGACAGTCTGGATTTCGAACTGGATGATTCGAATATTTTCAACCCGTCCCCTTCGTCAGGCTATGATCGGGTGGTAACAGGGCCGCGGGTGGCGTATGGAACGCAATATACCTATGTCAATCGCGGACTTGGTGCGGCCGACCTGCTGCTGGCGCAGAGTTATCAGGTAAAACCGCAGACCGTCCTGCCGCAAGGCACCGGTCTCGACAAGACATTGTCCGATGTGGTCGGGCATACGGACTTTTCGCCCTCGGCTAATGTCAATTTTCACTATGGTTTCCGGGTTGATGAGAGCAGTCTGAGGATGCGGCGCAGCGAAGTGGCCACTTCGCTTGGTCCGCCGGCTCTGAATCTGCAATCTTCCTATGTTTTTTATGATCGGCTGAATGCCAGCAGCCCCTTTTATGCCCGCGAGCAACTGAATACGACCTTAAGCACCAAACTCAGCCGCTATTGGTTGGCCCAGATCTATCAGGTGGAAAATCTTGGCAATGGCGCCAGTCCATTGCAAAGTGGGATGCGCATTATTTATGAAGACGAATGCCTGTTGTTCAGCGGTGACGCTGGCAGCCTGCATACGACCAGCCAGACCTTTGCTACGGGGCACTATTTTATGCTTCGCATTTATCTGAAGACCCTCGCTCAATTTCCGGTGGATTTGTTCTGAACCATGATTTCACTTCGCTCCCTTGCCATTCTTTTCACCGGCTGCCTGGCCTTGTTGTCCTCTTTTGCTTTGACTTCGGAGGCGCGCGCGGCCGATGAGGCGCAAAGGGTGGCGGCGGTGGTCAATGAAGATATCATTTCCCTTAGGGATCTCGAGCAGCGCATGCATATGGTGCTGTTGTCGTCAAATTTGCCGGATACGCTGGAAACCAGATCCCGCCTTTTGCCGCAAGTGATGCGCCGCTTGATTGATGAGCGCCTGCAGATCCAGGAGGCCGAGCGGCTGAAGATCAATGTGACCGCCACGGATATTGCGGGCGGCATTGCTACCATCGAACGGCAGAATCGGATGCCGGCCGGGCAATTCGAGCCCTTCTTGCAAAGCCGTGGCGTGAACCCCGAGACGATGCGCCAGCAGGTGCGGGCGGAATTGGGATGGGCACAGGTCATCCGCCGGGAATTATCCGGGGAAGTTCATGTTGGCGAAGAAAGCATCGACACCCGCCTGCAAGCCTTGCGGGCTAATTTTGGCAAGCCTGAATATCTGGCTGCGGAAATCTTCTTGTCGGTGGATGACAGCCGTCATGAGGACGAGGTCCGCAATCTGGCTGAGCGCTTGATTGAACAGATGCGCCTGGGGGCACCCTTTTCCGCTTTGGCCATGCAATTTAGCCAGACCGGGGCGTCAGGGGGCAATCTGGGATGGGTTTCCGAGGGCATGCTCGACCAGGACCTCTTCCGTGCCTTGGCAAAACTGGAACCCAGCACCATCACGCCACCGATCCGTACCAATGATGGCTATCATATCCTGCTGCTGTTGGATCGCCGCACGGCCGGGCAGGGCCTGAGCGTCGGGCCGACGCTGGATGTCCTGTCCCTTGAGGTGGTAAGCCTGCCTAGTGCCACTTTGCCGGAGCGGGAAGCGCAACTGACCCGCTTGCGGGAAACCCTGGCGGCCGGCAAAAACTGCGATGATTTTGAACGGCTGGTAAAGGATGTTCCGTCCGCCAGCGCCAATCGCAATAACAAGGTTCCGTTGAAACAACTGCCCGCTAATATCGAACCGCTGATCAGCAATTTACCGATAGGCAGTCTGAGCCAGCCGCTGGACCTTGGCAATTCACGGCGCCTGTTTGCCGTTTGTCAGCGCGAGGATGATAGCGGCGGCTTGCCGTCCCGCGATGCGATCCGCCAAAGAATCGAGGATGAGCAGTTGGACGTTCTGGCCCGGCGGTATCTGCGTGATTTGCGCCGATCCGCCTTTGTCGAGATCCGTATTTGAGGGCTGTGGTGCGCCCTTCCATCCCCTTGGTGCTGACCATGGGCGAACCGGCGGGCATTGGCGGCGAGATTGCCCTGGCCTGTTGGCGGGATCGCCACCAGAAGCGAGTCCCCCCGTTTTTTCTGATTGACGATCGGACCCGCTTGTCTCTTTTGGCGAAGCGACTGGGTTTTGCTGTGCCGGTCGTCAGCATCGACAATCCGGAAGCGGCCAGCGCGGCCTTCGAGCAAGGTTTGCCGGTGCTCGATCGGCCCTTAGGCCGACCGGTCGAGCCGGGCCGTCCGGATCCTGCCAATGGTCCGGCGGTCGTTGCGGCCATTTCCGAGGCCGTTGCCCTGGTGCAGTCCGGCCGTGCCGCGGCGCTGGTGACCAATCCCATTAATAAGAAACTGCTTCAGGAGGTGGGCTTCGGCTTTCCCGGCCATACCGAATTTCTGGCCGCCCTGGCTGGGAACAGGCCGGTGGCGATGATGCTTTGTGCGCCTGGATTGCGGGTGGTGCCGGTCACCATCCATGAGCCTTTACGTCAGGCGATCACCCGCCTGTCTACGGACCAGATCGTGGCGACCGGCTGTCTGGTGGCCGCGGCGCTGCGTCGGGATTTTGCCATTTCCGAGCCCAGGCTGGCGGTGGCGGGCCTTAACCCGCATGCCGGCGAGGCCGGCAGCATGGGCGGGGAAGATCTGACCGTCATTGCGCCGGCGGTGGCCAAGCTTCAGCAGTGCGGCATCAAGACTGTCGGCCCCTTGGCGGCCGATACCCTGTTCCATGCCGAAGCCCGGGCCAATTATGACGCCGCTCTTTGCATGTATCATGATCAGGCCTTGATCCCGCTCAAGACCCTGGATTTTCATAATGGGGTCAATGTCACCCTTGGGCTTCCCTTTATCCGGACCTCGCCGGACCATGGCACCGCGTTCGATTTGGCCGGCAGCGGACGGGCCCGGGCCGACAGCCTGGTCGCCGCGCTGCGTCTGGCGGATCAAATGGCGGCGTGCCGCCGGGATGCCGGTTCGTGACACTGCCGCCGCTTCGCCAGGTCATCGCCAGCCATGGGCTGACCGCCCGCAAATCGCTGGGGCAGCATTTTCTGCTGGATCTTAATCTGACCGGTCGGATCGCCAGGGCGGGCGGACCGCTTGAGTCAGGAACAACCATCGAAGTCGGGCCTGGGCCGGGCGGGTTGACCCGGGCGCTGCTTGAGGCCGGCGCCAGCAAGGTGATCGCCATCGAGCGCGACCTGCGGGCCATCGCCGCACAGCAAGAGATTGCGCAAGCTTATCCGAATCGCCTGGAAATTATTGCGGCGGACGCTTTGTCCCTGGATTTATCGGTCCTTGGCGAATCGCCCCGTCGGGTGGTGGCCAATCTGCCCTATAATATTTCCACGGTGCTGCTGATTGCCTGGTTGCGCCAGGCTCAGGCTTTCGAGAGCTTTACCTTGATGTTCCAAAAAGAGGTGGTGGACCGGCTGGCGGCCAAGCCGGGCGGCAGCGCCTATGGCCGCCTTTCGGTGATTACGCAATGGTTTTGCGATGTCCGGCCTTTGTTCAATGTCGCGCGGGAAGCCTTTACCCCGCCGCCCAAAGTGATCAGTACGGTGGTGCGGATCGAGCCCCGGGCCCAGCCCGTCGCCGCGGTGCCAATGACGGTTTTGGAAGAAGTAACCGCGGCCGCCTTTGGCCAAAGGCGCAAAATGCTGCGCTCCAGCCTGCGCTCCTTGGGCGAGCCCGAACTATTGCTGGAAATGGCCGGCATTGCCCCCAATTGCCGTGCTGAAGAGGTGGATCTCGACGGCTTTGGCGCGCTGGCAAAGGCGCTGATGGTCAGGCGCTTGACGACATAAATACGAGTGGGTCGTTTCGAATGGATCCGTCCGACTGGAAAATTCCAGCCAAATGATATATGATACTGATATCTGGTATCAGTTACGGGGGCAAATTATGCGCAGGTTAGTCGACATCAATGACGCCCAGATTCGGGCCCTTGATGAACTATCTCAGAGTCAAAGGCGATCGCGAGCAGCACTGATCCGCAATGCGATCGACGATTTCATAGCAAAGCATCGGCAAAATAAAGCTGCCTCCGCCTTTGGCTTATGGGGCGAACAAAAAGTTGATGGGCTGGCCTATCAGGAGCGGGTGCGCGGCGAATGGTGAAGGCGCTTTTTGATACGAATATATTAATCGACTATCTGAATGCGGTTCCGCAAGCGCGCACGGAGCTTGATCGTTATAACGAGAAGGCGATTAGTATCATCACTTGGATGGAAGTGATGATCGGTGCGGATAGCTCGGTGGAAGCGGCGACTTTGGCCTTTCTGGAAGCGTTCAAATTGATCACAATCGATGATGCTGTGGCACAATGCGCGGTTAAGTTGCGTAAGGAGCATCGGATCAAATTACCGGACGCAATTGTATGGGCATCGGCGCAGACCAATGCGATGCTGTTGGTAACCCGAAATACTAAAGATTTTCCTGTCGGCGATCCGGCCGTTCGTGTGCCCTACCAATTCTGATCGGACGGGATCCGTCCGTGATTGCCAGTCGCTGGCAGCCCTTGTCTTAAGAACCACCCAGATAGGCGGCCAGCACGGTTGGGTCCTCGGCAATGGCGGTGGCCGGTCCTTCCAGACGGATCCGGCCATTTTCCAGGACATAGGCATAATCGGCGACGTCCAGGGCCATCTGCGCATTCTGTTCCACCACCAGGATCGTCTTTCCGGCCGATTTGAGTTCGGCGACCAAGCGGAAGACCTCTTCCACCATCAAGGGGGCCAGTCCCATGCTGGGCTCGTCCAGCAGCAGCAGACGGGGGGCCGCCATCATGGCCCGGCCCATGGCCAACATTTGCTGCTCGCCGCCTGACATCCAGCCGGCCGGTTGCTGCAAACGCTCGCGCAATTTGGGGAAATGGGTCAGCACTTCTTCAAGGCGTTGCTCCAGCAGCTGCGGGTCGGTAACCGTATAAGCCCCCATGCGCAGATTGCCGGCCACCGTCATCTGTGCAAAGACCTGGCGTCCCTCGGGCACCTGGATCAATCCCTGGCGGGCGATGCGATGCGCCGGCTGCCCGCCAATCTCCTGGCCGGCAAAGCGGATCGAACCCGAGGCTGGGCGCATCAATCCGGAAAGTCCCCGCAAAGTAGTGGTTTTTCCGGCCCCGTTGGCACCGATCAGGCAAACCACCCGGCCCTCTTCGACGCTCAGGTTAATTCCCTTCACGGCCGCGATTTTGCCATAGGCAAGCTGGAGATCTTTGACCTGTAAGAGCGGCGTCGTCATGGGCAAGCCTGCGGGTTTTTGACGGCTTTGGCGGCCAACAGGCGTTGTGCCACCTTCGGGCCGAGATAGGCCTCGACGACGGCCGGATCATGTTGAACGGCCTCGGGTTGTCCTTCACAGATCACCCGACCAAAATTAAGAACCGTGATCTGGTCCGACAGTTCCATGACAAAGCCCATGTCATGTTCCACCAACAAGATGGTCAGACCGTCTGTTCTCAGTTTTTGCAGCAGCGCCATCAACCCGGCGGTTTCGGTCGGGTTCATCCCAGCGGCCGGTTCGTCCAGCAACAGCAATTGCGGCTCGCCGGCCAGGGCGCGGGCAATTTCCAGGCGGCGTTGGTCGCCATAGGCCAGGTCGGCGGCCGGACGATCGGCCTGCTCGCTTATGCCGACCAAATCCAGCAAGTGATGCGCCCGTTGCTTGGCCGTGGCTTCTTCGCGGCCGGCCGCGCCCCCCCGCAGCAGAACCAGCGGCCAGGGTTGCCGCAGCCTTCGGGACATGCCGGTCATCACATTTTCCAGCACCGTCATGCTGGCAAAGATGCGGATATTCTGAAAGGTCCGTCCAATGCCCCGGCGGGCCCGGGCATGGGCCGCCAGTCCGGTGATGTCCTGCCCTAGGAAACGCAGGCTGCCGGCACTGACCGGCAGCAATCCGGACACCAGATTGAACAAGGTCGTCTTGCCGGCGCCATTCGGGCCGATCAGCGCATGAACGGTCCCTTCCCGGACGCTAAAGGACACCTCGTCGACGGCGACCAGCCCACGGAAGGCTTTATGTAAGGCCAGCGCTTCTAAAACCGGGTTGCTCATCCGGTCCGCCTGACGCGAAAACCGAGGATCCCTTTGGGCAGGAAGATCACCACCAGGACGATGATCAGCCCATTGAAGATTCCGCGCAGATCATGCAAGGGCCGCAGGACTTCAGGCAAAAGCGTCAGCAAGAAGGCCCCGCTCACGGCGCCCAGCGGCGTGGTGACGCCGCCCAGCACGGCAAAAGAGAGAATGCTGACGGCGGCTTCGAAGCCATATTCATTGGGCGAAATGAAAGAAGAATAATGGGCGTTCAAAGCCCCAGCCAGACCGGCCAGCGCCGCCGACAGAACCAGGCCATTCAGTTTATAGGAATCCACATCGATTCCCATGACCCGTGCGGCATCCTCATCTTCACGGATGGCTTCCATGGATCGTCCGATCCGCGAGCGGACAATAGAAAGACTGACCCCCAGAAAGAGAGCCAAAAGGCCATAGATGATCCAACCATTGGCCTTGTTGGGAATGCCGGACAGGCCCAAGGCGCCGCCCAGCGGGGCGGTGTTGAGATAGACAATGCGTAACACTTCGCCAAGGCCAATGGTGGCGATGGCCAGATACACCCCAGTCAAACGCAAGGTCGGCCGGCCGATGAGGATGGCAGCCAGGGCCGGCACCACGGCGGCGGCCAGAAGGGTCAGGATAAACGGAGCCCCCAGTTTAAGGGTCACGACCGCGCCGACATAGGCGCCGATGCCCATAAAGGCGGCCTGACCCAGGGAAAGCTGGCCCAAGGCCAAGACGGCATACATCGAGAGGCCGAGGATGGCGTTGACCCCCAATCCATAGAACAGGTCCTGATAAGCCCAAAGCAGGTCGTCCAACGCGTCAAACATAATACCCTTCTGAAATCAGGCCCGATGAATGATGGCCCGGCCGAACAGACCGGTGGGGCGCCACCATAAAGTCAAAACCAAGGCACCGAAAGTTACCGCCTCTTTGAAATCAGAAGACAGATAGGCAGCGGTGAAGACTTCAACAAATCCCAGGGCCAGTCCGGCCAGCAAGGCGCCGCGGATATCGCCCAGTCCCCCAACGATGATGACGACGAAACCACGGAGCATCATCATTTCGCCCATATAGGCATGGACCGCGTTGAAATTCAGACCGATCAGAATGCCGGCCGCCCCGCTGAGAATGCCGGCGGCAAAAGAGGTCAAA
>DUZC01000001.1 GCA_013349735.1 Rhodospirillaceae bacterium | reverse complement strand
GCGTTGAGGCCGGCCTCGTCATATTGCAGGTCCTGGGTGTTATGTTCAATGAAGCGGTCCGGCAAGACCATCGGCCGCAATTTGAGCCCCTTCTCGAGCAGCCCGGCATGGGCCAGGAAATGCATGACCTGGGTGGCGAAGCCGCCGATCGAGCCCTCTTCGACGGTGACCAGCAGGTCATGGCTGCGAGCGAGTTCGGCCACCATCTCTTCGTCCAGGGGCTTGGCAAAGCGGGCATCGGCCACGGTGGTGGAGAGACCGCGACTGGCGAGTTCGTCGGCGGCTTTCTGGCATTCGGCAAGGCGGGTGCCCAGCGACAAAAGGGCCACCCGATTGCCCTGGCGCAGAACCCGGCCCTTGCCGATCGGCAGGACCTGGCCCCGTTCGGGAAGCTCAATCCCAACCCCTTCGCCGCGCGGATAGCGCAGGGCCGAGGGGCGGTCGTCGATGCTGGCCAGAGTGGCCACCGCATGCATCAGCTCGGCTTCGTCCGACGGGGCCATGATGATCATGCCCGGCAGGCAGCCGAGAAAGGCCAGATCGAAACTTCCGGCATGGGTGGCGCCATCGGCGCCGACCAGTCCGGCGCGGTCAAGAATAAAGCGCACCGGCAAGGCCTGCAGCACCACATCATGGACGATCTGGTCATAGCCGCGTTGCAGAAAGGTCGAGTAAATGGCGCAAAACGGCTTCAGCCCCTCGGTGGCCAGACCGGCGGCAAAGGTTACCGCATGCTGCTCGGCGATGCCGACATCGAAACAGCGGTTGGGAAATTCCGCCTGCAATTTGTCCAGCCCGGTGCCGCCGGGCATGGCCGCCGTGATGGCGACAATGCGGTCGTCGCGTCTGGCTTCGGCCAGCAGGGCGCGGGAAAAAACCGACGTATAAGAAGGCGCATTGGCTTTGGGCTTGGCCAAAGCCCCTGTCACCACATCAAATTTCCCGACGCCATGATATTTATCGGCCGAGGCCTCAGCCGGCGCATAGCCGCGCCCCTTCTTGGTGACCAGATGCACCAGGATCGGTGCCGCATCTTCGACGTCGCGGACATTCTTCAGGACCGGCAGCAGATGGTCGAGATTATGCCCATCCACCGGTCCGACATAGTAAAAGCCCAGCTCCTCAAATAAGGTGCCACCGCCCGAGACCATGCCGCGGGCGAACTCTTCGGCGCGTCGGGCCGCGCGTTCCAGCGGGCCGGGGAACAGATGCGCAAGATCTTTCATGACATGACGGATGGAGTGATAGGATTTTGACGACAACAACCGTGACAGATAGTCGCTCATCGCGCCGACCGGTGGCGCAATCGACATGTCATTGTCATTGAGGATGACCACCAGCCGGGACTTCATCGAACCGGCATTGTTCAGCGCCTCATAGGCCATGCCAGCGCTCATCGAACCATCGCCGATTACCGCGATCACATGATTGTCGCCGCCTTTGAGGTCGCGGGCCACCGCCATGCCGAGGCCGGCGGAAATGCTGGTCGAGGAATGGCCGGCGCCGAAGGGGTCATAAACGCTTTCCGAGCGGTTGGTAAAGCCGGACAGACCGCCACCCTGGCGCAGCGTGCGCATGCGGCTGCGCCGTCCGGTCAGGATCTTGTGGGGATAGGCCTGATGCCCGACATCCCAGATCAGCCGATCTTCCGGTGTATGAAAAACATGATGCAGCGCCACCGTCAGTTCGACCACACCAAGGCCGGCCCCCAGATGGCCGCCGGTCACCGAAACCGTCTCGATCAGATCCTGACGCAGCTCGTCAACCAGCTGATGCAATTGATCCAACGACATTCGGCGGATGTCCGAAGGTTGGCGCAGCCCATCAAGAATCGGCTTATTGCTCATAACGGAAGCCGCCTCTAAAGCTTGCGTTCAACGACAAAACGGGCCGCTTCACGCAGCAGATCCGCTTTTTCGTCAAAGACATCAAGATGCGCCGCGGCCTGGCGCCACAAATGGTCCGCCTGAGCGCGTGCCCGCTCGACCCCGAGCAAGGACACAAAGGTCGCCTTGCCGGCCTCGGCATCCTTGCGCAACTCTTTGCCAACCTTTTCGGGGTCTCCCTCAATGTCCAAAAGGTCATCAGCGATTTGGAAGGCCAGCCCGACATCATGGGCATAAGCGCGCAAGGCCTGGCGCTGCTGGTGCGGGGCCTTGCCGAGAATGGCGCCAGCTTCACAGGAGAAACCGATCAGACGGCCCGTCTTGAGGTTTTGCAAGCGGGTGACCGCCGCGACGTCCATGGTGATTTCGCCCGCCATCAGATCGAACATCTGGCCGCCGACCATCCCCCGATCGCCGGACGCCTCAGCCAAAGCCAGAACCAATTCGGCGCGAACCGCAGGATCCGAGTGGGTGGGCGGGGCCGCAACCACTTCGAAGGCCTTGGTCAGAAGGGCGTCACCGGCAAGGATCGCCGTCGCTTCGTCAAAGGCTTTGTGACAGGTAGGCCGGCCACGGCGCAAATCGTCATCATCCATGGCGGGAAGGTCGTCATGGACCAGAGAGTAGCAATGCACCAGCTCGATAGCCGCGGCCACGCGTAAGGCGGCCTGATTGGCGACATTAAATAACTGTGCCGTCTGCAAAACAAAAAAGGGTCGAAGCCGCTTTCCGCCGTCGAGACAGGCATAACGCATGGCTGCTTGCAGACGGCCCTCAGGTCCCTCGCTGATTGGCAAAAGCCGTTCCAACTCTTTATTCATCGCCACGCCGGTGGCGGAAAGACATTCGTTCAAGTTGGTCACGACCCCAATGCTCCTGCTTTGCCTGGGATGCAATGGCAGCCCCGGGCGACATTATTAGCCAAGTTGGTTCTCCCAGACGTGCTGTTGGTCATCCAAATCGCGGAGCCGGGCAGTTTACGCTGGCAACTCGCTAGCTGCAAGCCGGCCGATATCGTTTCTTGTCAAACTGTTAGAAATCCGGGCTAGAGAAACTGAGGCAAAAGATATAACTACAGCTCATGGAAAATCGAACTTTAGTTACCGGGGCAACCGGATTTCTTGGTTCTGCCGTCAGCAGGGCGTTGCTGGCGCGTGGTTATCCGGTTCGTGTTTTAGCCAGACCGGGAAGCGATCGGCGCAATCTGGCCGGATTGTCGCTTGAAGTGGTCGAAGGAAGTCTTGAGGATCCCGGTTCTCTGAAAGGCGCCGTGGCCGATTGCCGCTATGTTTTTCACGTGGCTGCCGATTACCGGCTGTGGGTCCCTGACCCCGGCCAGATGATGCGCGCCAATATCGATGGGACCAAGGCACTGATGGAAGCGGCGATGGCTGTGGGGGTGCAGCGCGTTGTTTACACCAGTTCGGTGGCTGTGCTTGGGCATGCGGCCGAGGGGGTCGCTGACGAGAACACCCCCAGCTGCCTTGCCGATATGGTTGGTCCCTATAAACAGTCGAAATTTCTGGCCGAGGCGGAGGTATTGCGCTTGGTCGCATCAGAGGGCTTGCCGGCGGTCGTCGTCAATCCTTCGACTCCGATTGGGCCTCGGGATATCAAACCGACGCCGACCGGACGTATCGTTGTCGATTCGGCTTCAGGCCGAATGCCGGCCTATATCGATACCGGACTTAATATTGTTCATGTTGATGACGTGGCCCAAGGGCATCTTTTGGCGTTGGATCACGGCGTTGTGGGCGAGCGCTATATTCTGGGCGGTGAGAACCTGTCGCTTGCTGATATTCTCAGTCATATCGCCAGCCGCGCCGGGCGGCGCCCCCCCACGATCAGACTGCCACGCCTGCCCTTATTTCCGTTGGCGGCCATGGCGGAACTTTGGGCCAGTCTGTCGGGCCGGGAGCCGATGGTCACCATCGATGCCTTGAAGATGGCGCGCTGGCGCATGTGGTTCACCTCAGCCAAAGCGGAACAGGCGCTGGGTTACACGCATCGGCCGGCTATTGAAGCCTTGGACGATGCCTTGGCCTGGTTCCGGGCCGCCGGCTATTGCCCATGATCACGGCCCTGACCTGGATTTCCGGACTGGCCTGGGGATGGCTGCTGTTGTTCCGGGGGCGGTTCTGGATTGTTGAGCCGGTTTCCTCCTGTCCCGAACCAAGCTCCTGGCCGGAAGTGGTGGCCGTGATCCCGGCCAGGGACGAGGCTACGGTCATTGGTGCTGCCGTGACCTCGTTGCTTGGTCAGGATTATCCCGGATTTTTGTCGGTGGTGGTAGCAGACGACGCGAGCCAGGATGGCACGGCCTCGGTTGCTCTGGCGGCGGCTGGGGTGATGGGTGCCGAGGACCGTCTGTCGGTGCTGCAGGCGCCCCCCTTGCCGTCAGGGTGGAGCGGCAAGATGTGGGCGCAATCCCAAGCTCTGGAAATGGCGGTCAGACAGCATCCTGAGGCTGAGCTATGGTTGTTGACCGATGCCGATATCGCACATCATGCCAGCGAATTGCGGCGTATGGTCGCCCGTCTGTTGGCTGAGCAGCGCGATATGGCATCTTTGATGGTGCGTCTGGCGACCTCCAACTGGATTGAGCAGGCGATTATTCCCGCCTTCGTGTTTTTCTTTCGCCTGCTTTACCCCTTTCGCTGGGTTGGCGATGCGTCTCGTCCGACAGCGGCAGCGGCGGGCGGCTATATTCTGATTCGACGGGCTATGCTGGAGCGGATTGGCGGTCTGGCGGCCGTCCAAAATGCGCTGATCGACGACTGCAGCCTGGCCGCCGCGGTTAAGCGTGCGGGCGGGCGGCTGTCCTTAGACCTGGCAGACCATACGGTCAGTTTACGCGGGTATGACGACTGGAAGTCACTGTGGATGATGATCGCGCGATCAGCCTATACCCAGTTAAAATGTTCGCCCTGGTTGCTGGCCGGAACCGTTCTGGCAATGACCGTTGGCTTTCTGTTGCCGCCGATGGTCGTTCTGTTTGGGGCGGCGGGGTTTGTCCCGGGTTTGTTGGCATGGGCCGCCATGTCCTTAGCCTATTGGCCAATGACGCGGTTTTATCGACGCCCGGTTTTAACCCTGCTTTTGCTGCCGTTGGTTGCGCTGTTTTATCTTGGCGCGACCCTTGATTCGGCAAGGCGGCATTGGATGGGGAAGGGTGGGGAATGGAAGGGGCGCATGCAGGCCGAGGACAAAAGATGAGCCCGAACCGTGGCAGCGTCGAATTTTCGTCCGGTAAAGGCAGTAAAGACGAGAATTTTCCGGTGGGCTCCCTGCTGATTGCGGCGCCCTACCGCCCGCATGTACATGCCTATTATGTCTTTGCGCGGACCGCCGATGATGTCGCTGATGCGGCGGAACTGTCGCCCGACGATAAATTGCGCAGGCTGGATCGTATGGCCGCGGTTCTGGATGGGGCAGTGGATCCCGAGGCGCCGGCTGCCACGGCCATGCGGGCCAGTCTGATCAAGACGGGACTCGATGCGGTTCACTGTCACGAATTGTTGGCGGCGTTTCGTATGGATGCCACAAAAACCCGTTATGCCGACTGGGATGAATTGATGGGCTATTGCCGGCTGTCGGCGGCCCCCGTTGGGCGCTATCTCCTTGATCTGCATGGTGAGTCGCGCGATACATGGCCGGCCTCGGATGCCTTGTGCGCAGCATTGCAGGTGATCAACCATTTGCAAGATTGTGCGGATGACTACCGGTCTCTTGATCGGGTTTACCTTCCTATGGATTGGTTGACTGCCGAGGATATTTCGGTCACCGCATTGGCTTCGTCCGCGTCATCTGCGGGGCTGCGTCGTGTTCTTGACCGTGCGGTGCAGGCGACGTGGCCGCTGGTGGAAAAGGCGGGCGAGCTCCCAGATGGTCTGAAAGATTTTGGCCTTCGGGCTGAATCGGCGGTCATCGTTTCTCTGGCCAGGGGGTTGGCAGAACGTCTGGCGCGTCAGGACCCGTTGGCGGTTCGGGTCAAGATGGGGCCGGCCGGACTGATTTCCGCTTTTGCGTCCGGGGTGTTACGCGCTTTTCTGCGAGGTGGACGATGACGGAGGATTCGCCCCAGGGTTTGGCTGCCATGGTCGAGGAACGGGTCCGTCGCTCGGGCAGTTCATTTTACTGGGCGATGCGTTTGATGCGTGAAGCGCAGCGTCAGGCCATGTATGCGGTTTATGCCTTTTGTCGTGAAATTGATGATATTGCCGACGAACCAGGGGACACTGGCGAAAAATTGCAGCAATTGGCGCAATGGCGGCGGGCGATTGATGCGCTTTATACCGGCCAAAGGCCGTCCTTTGCGTTGGCCCGGGCTTTGATGCCAGCGATCAAGGACTTCCATCTTGAGCAACAGGATTTTTTGGCGGTGGTGGATGGCTGCGCTATGGATGTCGGCGCGGGGCTGGTCCGTCCGGATATGGCCACGCTTGACCTGTATTGTGATCGGGTGGCCTGTGCGGTGGGGCGTTTGTCGGTGCGGATTTTCGGTGATTTCGTGCCGGCGGCGATCGATGTTGCCAACCATCAGGGCCGCGCTTTGCAACTGACCAACATTTTACGTGATGTTTGGGTGGATGCCCAGATCGGACGTCTTTATTTGCCGGACGAGTTGCTTTCCGCCCATGGCATCGATGAACGGGATCCCCTGCTGGTTCTGGCGCATCCCCGCACCTCGGCGGCCTGCCGGGATTTGGCCAATATCGCTCGGGGTCATTATGCCGAAACCCAGGCGGCCATGCAGCTTTGTCCGTCCTCAGCGATGCGTCCGGCCAGGATCATGTTGGACAGCTATCACGCCATATTCCGTCGCGGTGAGGCCCTGGGTTGGCAGCCAACGCCGCGACTTATTCGTGTGCCAAAACTGGAAAAGATCTGGTATCTGCTGCGCCATAGCCTGTTCTAAGCTCGAAATAGGCAGCATATCGTGCTATCAGCCTGCACTTTGAATTTATTTCGAGGTTGCACGTGTTCGCCGACAGTTTAATAGAGTCGCCGGCTCTTCAAGAAGAATTGCAAAAAGCCGTTGCAGCGTCCGCTGCCGCGTTGATGGCGCGTCAGCGGGCTGATGGCCACTGGGTTTTTGCCTTGGAAGCCGACGTCACCATTCCCGCTGAGTATGTTTTGTTTCTTCATTATATGGACGAACGGGATAAGGCGCTGGAACAGAAGATTGGTGTCTATCTGCGCGCCAAACAGGCAGACCATGGCGGCTGGCCTCTGTTTCACGGTGGTGAATTCAATATCAGTGCATCTGTCAAAGCCTATTTCGCCCTGAAAGCGCTGGGTGACGATATCGAGGCACCGCATATGCGCCGCGCCCGTCAGGCCATCCTTGAGCATGGCGGGGCCGCGGCCAGTAATGTCTTTACCCGTACCTTGCTGGCTCTTTTCGAGCAGATCCCCTGGCATGGGGTGCCGGTGATGCCGGTCGAGATTATGCTGCTGCCGAAATGGTTTCCGTTCCATCTGGATAAGGTCAGTTATTGGTCGCGCACAGTGATCGTGCCGCTGATTGTCCTGATGTCATTGAAGCCGAAAGCGCGCAACCCTCTGAAGATTAACATTAAAGAGCTGTTTGTTATGCCGCCGGATCAGGTGCGGGACTGGAATCTTGAGCCGGTGCGTTCCCGGTGGGCCTATTTCTTTCGCGGCTTGGATCGCGTTTTACAGCGGCTATCTCCTTATTTCCCATCCTCCTTGCGCGCGCGCGCGGTTGCGAAGGCGGTGGCCTTCGTGGATGAGCGGTTGAATGGTGAAGAAGGATTGGGGGCCATTTTCCCGGCCATGGTCAATGCCGTTGAAATGTATGATCTGCTTGGGGTTCCGGCTTCGGATCCCAGGATGGTCATCGCTAAGAAAGCTTTGCGTAAACTGGTGGTCGACGAGGGTGCGTTCGCCTGGGTTCAGCCTTGCGTTTCTCCGGTTTGGGATACGTCGCTGGCCTGTCATGCTTTGCTTGAGGTCGGCGATGAGCCATCCCTTGCCGCAGCGCGCAAAGGCGCTGACTGGCTGGTCGAACGGCAAATTCGTGATGTGATGGGAGACTGGGCGGCACAGCGGCCCGATCTGGCCCCGGGCGGCTGGGCCTTTCAATATGCGAACCCGCATTATCCCGATGTTGATGATACGGCTGTGGTTATGGCGGCCCTTGATCGTTTGGACCGTGAGCGCTACAGCGAGGCCATTGAATTGGGCGCTGTCTGGTTGCGCGGTATGCAAAGCCTGGGGGGCGGCTGGGGTGCGTTTGATGCGGAAAACACGCATTACGCATTGAACTATATTCCTTTTGCTGATCATGGCGCCTTGCTGGATCCGCCGACGGCTGATGTTTCGGCACGATGCATCTCGGCACTGTCCGTTCTTCCTAACGGTCGCGACAGCAGAATTGTGGCGGATGGCGTCGATTATTTGCTGGCCGAACAGGAAAAAGATGGGTCCTGGTTTGGCCGCTGGGGAACCAATTACATCTATGGGACCTGGTCGGCCTTGGCGGCTTTGAATGCAGCCGGTATCAGCCATGAGTCCCTGGCGGTGCGGCGCGCCGTCGCTTGGCTGTTGAACTGCCAAAAAGAGGATGGTGGCTGGGGGGAAGACGGTCGCTCCTATTGGGAAGACGAGCCCCATGGCCAGGCGGTGGTGAGTACGCCGTCACAAACGGCCTGGGCGGTGTTGGGTTTGATGGCTGCCGGACAGGTGGCTCATCCGGCGGTCGCCCGAGGTATCAATTACCTGATGAAATCGCGCAATGACGAAGGTTTGTGGGACGAGGAACTGTTTACTGCGGTTGGTTTTCCCAAAGTCTTCTACCTGCGCTATCACGGGTACCGAGCCTTTTTTCCGGTTTGGGCCCTGGCGCGCTATCGGAATCTCACTGCCGGCAATGCCGGCCCTGTCTTGCACGCCCTGTGATTGGCGTTCTGGTTGGCATGCAAAGCGAGGCCCGGCTTTTGCCGGGACATCGCGTCGCCTGCAGCGGGGGGCGGGCGGACGCTGCCAGGAAATTGGCACTTCAACTGCTTAGCCAGGGAGCGCACGGCTTGCTGAGCTTTGGCATCGCCGGTGGGTTGCGGCCCGGTCTTTTAAGCGGACAACTATTGATAGGCTCGGCGGTGATTGTGGACGACGCCTGTCTGCCGACAGATCGGACGTGGCATGACACGCTGGTCTCGGCACTGCCGATGGCTCTCAGCGGTGTGCTGGCTCATTCCGATCAGGTGGTTGCCACGGCTGAGGATAAGGCCCGGTTATATCAGCAGTCCAGTGCCTTGGCCGTTGATATGGAGTCGGGCGCGGTGGCCTTGGCCTGCCAGCAGGCGGGCAAGCCCTTTGCCGTATTGCGGGCGATCGCCGACCCTGCCCAACGGGCTATTCCACCTTTGGCGCTGCTGGGCTTGGATGCCGACGGAAGAACCCGCCCCTGGCCGGTAATCGCTGGGCTGATGCGGTCCCCAGAGCAATTGCCGGCGCTGGTGCGGGTGGGAAGAGATAGCCGCCAGGCCCTGGCGGCTTTGGCCGGGACTGTCGATAGTGTCGGGCTGTTAACCTAGAGCTCGGTAATGGTTGGTTGCCGAGACCAGCGCACTGCGGACACCGGGTTCCATGGCGGAATGGCCGGCATCGGCGATGATCCGATAGGTGGTCCCCGGCCAGGCTCGGGCCAAGCGGTCGGCATTGATAATAGGGCAGACCACATCATAGCGCCCCTGAACAATGGTCGCCGGTTTGCCATGCAAGCGGTGAATATTGTTTAAAAGCTGGTTTTCTTCCAAAAAGCCCTTATGGACCATGTAATGGGCTTCGATTCTGGCCATGGCCAGGGCTGTGGCCGACATGCGCGGCTCCACCGGTTCAGCGAGAAGGCGTGAACAGGATTCCTCATAAGTACACCAGGCCTGCGCAGCCGGTAGATGGATGGCCGGGTCCGGGTCCGTCAGGCGCCGGTGATAGGCGGCCAGCAGATCATGGCGATCCTCCTCAGGCAGATGGTCGCGAAAGGCACGACCGGCTTCGGGATAAAATTGCTCCATGCGATTGAGAAACCAATCGACCTCGTCCGGTCGGAAGAGGAAAATGCCGCGCAATATCAAGCCAAGGCAACGATTGGGATGGGCCTCGCCATAGGCCAGGGCCAAGGTGCTGCCCCAGGAGCCACCGAACAGCAGCCAGCGTTCGATGCCCAAATGTTGCCGCAAAGCCTCGAGATCGGCGATGAGCAAGGGCGTGGTGTTATGAGAAATGCTGGCATAAGGCATGGACCGCCCGGATCCGCGCTGATCAAACAGGACGATGCGATAATGACGCGGGTCGAAAAAACGACGATGCATCGGCGCGCAGCCGGCCCCGGGGCCGCCATGCAAAAAAACCACAGGCGTTCCCCAAGGGTCCCCGGATTCTTCCCAATACAAACGATGGCCATGGCCAACCGACAACCAACCCTGCCGATTGGCCTCAATCGGCGGGTAGAGGTCGGTCAAGATATCTCTTTCGCCCTTCATTTCGTTTGCATCACGGGTTAGCGCTCAGAAGGATCAGACTTCGATGCTGGTTATAAGGTGTCCCCCGGGGCCGAAAAGGCCGGCCAGCAGGGTGCCGCCAAACCCGCAACCACCGTCAAGAGTGACAGAAAAAGGGGACTCCACCAAACCTGGGTGGCGGCGGTCAAAACCACGGATCACCCTCTGATAGCCGGCATAAGGTTCATTTAAGGCATCAAACCCAGCGGCACCCCACCAGAAACTGTCACTTTGTGCCGACAGAGGGCGCTGCGGATCAATTCCGGCATGGACAAACAATGCCGAGGATTGGGTGGTGAAGGCGGCATGACGCAAAACGCTCATCAGCGCATTATGGCCGTCATAACTGCGTAAATTCTGTCGCAGTTGACTGGTCCAGCGGGTCAAAGACAAGGTGCCGTCGCGTGCCGCCAAGATGGCTTCTTCGACTGTAGCGCCATAGGCTTCGATGGTTGGCTCGATCCCCTGGCCGACCATCCATTGCAGAACCTGAACCGGGTTGGGGGCAAATTGCAGTTGTAAAAGCTTCTGCCACATTTCTTCCTGGGCGCCACGCAGAAAAACGACATCGCCACAATCAACCCCCGGTTTAGCCAGAAGCGTGCGGCGAAAGACCAGGAGTTCATCGATGCAGTCGCGGACAGCCAGTCCATGGCCTGAGTAATTGCCAAGATAAACCAGTTGGTCTCCCGGCTGGAAAGCCTGCGCTAAATGTCGGTGCAACGCCGCCAGACGGTCCGCCTGGCCGTGGATCGCGGCCACCGCCCAGATGCGCCCTTCGCGCAATGTCGCAAATATGCGTTGCTCCGAGGACATGATGGGGTGGCCAGCCTCCCAGAATGTTAACCTGGAATCACCAACCAGCACTCGGCTTCCGGGGGTGGCAATTCAAGAAACGGTCCCACCGCGGCCGGACGCCGCGGCAGTTCGGTAAAAACTGTCCTAAGTTCGGACGATCACGCCGCGTCCAAAAGGCTTTCCAGCTTCTGGGCTGCGGCCGATGGCTCGATCCGCTCTACCGCTGCCAACTCGCTGGCCAAACGTTCCAGGGCAGCTTCGTAAATCTGCCGCTCACTATAGGATTGGTCTGGCTGGTTGGCGTTACGATGCAGATCACGCACAACTTCGGCGATGGACACTGGGTCCCCCGAATTGATTTTGGCTTCATATTCTTGGGCGCGGCGGCTCCACATGGCGCGCTTGACTTTGGCGCGACCCCGTAAACGGCCAAGGGCCGCCTCCATAACCGTATGCGAAGAAAGCTTGCGCAATCCAGACTTCTTGGCCTTCGGAACCGGAACACGCAAAGTCATGCGATCACGGTCAAAGGTGATGACAAATAATTCCAGCTCGTGTCCGGCAATCCTTTGCCGCTCGATTGACGCTACCTTTCCAACCCCGTGAGTTGGATAGACAACAAAGTCACCTTCGGAAAAAGAAAAGTCGTGGAGCATGTGCCGCTCTTCCCTCAAAAAAAGTCGGACACCGACCTCGCGCAAACAGTACGCATACCGTTCCGCAGTCGCGGTCGATCCGGGTACCAAAAAAGGCCGTGTGGGGCATTCCGCCCAAGCCGCATCGCGCGGCCGACTGCCGAGCTTTGCCCGACAGGAGGATCCTTATAACATAGCCGGTCCACACAGAACAGATTAATTCTCCCCAAGTTCTAACGAGGCGAGGGCTGTTCGTTTTTGGAGAAAAGCTTTAGCGTTTGGCTGGGTTTGGGCTGAGTAGCTGGGCTTTGCCCGGCTTATCTTTCCATTCATCTGCATCGGCAGCGGCATCGCCTTTGCGGGTAATGTTGGGCCATTCTCCCGCATATTTGCGGTTAATTTCCAGCCAGTCCGTGGTTTTTGGTTCGCTATCCGGAAATATTGCTTCGGCCGGACATTCCGGTTCACAAACACCGCAATCAATGCATTCGTCCGGATTGATGACGAGAAAATTTTCCCCTTCATAGAAGCAGTCGACAGGGCAAACCTCGACACAGTCCATATATTTGCACTTAATGCAGTTTTCCGTAACGACGTAAGTCATGGTGGGCTCCGTTCAGGATTTCCGGCCAAGGATGAGCCGACGATAGGTGCAGCTCCAACAAGGCGCACTGCCTAACATAGCGGCGGCGCCGACACAACCCCTCGGAGCATGTGGATTTGGGTCCGTCTTTGCGGTCAATGTTCTGTGTTTAGGTCGCGATATAATTTTTTTGCCTCAGCCGATGGTCCACGGCGGACCCCGAGGACGACAACCTGGACATGGCGCAAAACGGGGCCTAGCGGAAATATCAATTCGTCACCGGGGCGCAGGCTGGTGGCGGCCTTGCTCAGAGCATGGCCATTCAGGCTGATCTCGCCGCTTGCCACCAGACGTTGGGCCTGACTACGGGTCTTGCAAAAGCGGGCGTACCATAGCCATTTGTCAATCCGTAACCGTTCATCGGCCATGATCCATCCGCTCCAATGCGGCGAAAGGTGAATCGCGGTTTGGCCGTTTGCCGCCACCGTTTCGCCTTTTCTGTCGGTCGAGCGGACGATAATTGGCCTCGGCGTCTGTGCCAAAGCGCTGATAGCCAAGCGCTTGCAAGATCAAGCCGGCCTCGTCCATCGAAGCGCCAATGAGCGACGCCAGGGCCGGGGTTAGCTGGAAATTTCCTTGTTTGGCAAGCGGACGGATCTGGGCGGCAAAGCGTTCTAACATATCGACGCGGATCGCCCGTGGACCAAGACAACGGTAGCCCACGGCCTCATAGCAAGCCGCAGGCCTATCTGTGTTGATACGGCGGCTTACCGCCCCCCCGCTAGCTATGTCCCAAGGGGGAAGATCCTGATGAATAAACCACAAAAGACCGCGGAGCCGTTGGCTGCCGGGCTTCAACAGGGCCGGTAAAAAAATGCTCTCGACGCCAAGACGGACGCCCAGGCGCGCCAAGCTCTTGCGATCGGACTCGGTCAAGGCCGCGACCTGTGCCTGAGCTGGCCTTCTTGGCATCGAACCCAGGGCTTGTGACAGTTGGTAGGTCAGGCCGCGGGCTGCCCCGGTTAACGGCGCATCGCGCGTCGCATAAAGAGGGGCGAGTTGGTTTGCCAGAAAGCCTGCCAGCCATTTATCCAATCTAGCTTGCAAGCGGTCCCGGGCGGTAAGTTCGAGCAGATCGGATTGCAGCAAGATCAGGCCCGGGCGGATGGCCTCCGGGCCGCGGGTCAAGCGGGCTATTTCTGCGTCCTGCCATCGGATAAATCCTTGGGGGGTGAGAGCGAAGGCCTCATCGGCGGCGGCGGCTACTTGGCCTATCCGGCCATTTATTTCCTGTTTCAGGGCGCGTTGTGCCGCCGCGCTGATGGTGCGGACGGCCTTAAGCCCTTCGGCCGGGTCAGCGCGAAAGCGGAACCCGTCAAGATGGCCAACAAACTGACCCTCGACGCGCACCTCGCCTTCGGCATTGACGGACGAGAGCAGCGTATTGCTGTCCTTAAGTCGTTTTGTCAGGACCGCAGTCCTGCGGTCAACAAATCTTTGGGTCAGTTGGTGATGCAAGGCATCCGACAGGCGGTCTTCGAGAGCCCGGCTGCGTTCTTGCCAATGACCCGGGTCGGTCAACCAATCCGCGTGATGACTGACATAGGTCCAGGTGCGGACATTCGCGATCCGGCTCATCAGGGTGTCAATATCGCCGTCGATACGCTCTAGCCGGCTAAGCTGTCGGTCAAGCCAGTCGGCGGGCAGGACCCCCTGCTGGCTGGACAAATGTCCGAAAATGGCAGCCACCAATCTGGAATGCTGTTCAGCCAGGCTTTTACGAAAGTCCGGAATCTGGCAGCAATCCCAGAGCAAACGCACGCGCTCAGGTGATTTCGCTTGGCTCAGGACCTGGGCGTCGCGCAACAGGGCTTGCAGTACCAGCTGATCGTCGGCTTCGCGGGCGCGGATCAGGCCTGGATGGGTGGCCGGACGGTTAAGCGAGGTCAAAAGGGCGGCTGGGGACGTGAAGACCAGTCGGTCATTACGCCATTGCAGTCGCTTTAAAGGCGGAAAACTATGGTTTTCAACGGCATCTATCACCGCGGCGTCAAAGCCTGCGACATCCCCAGTGGTGCCGAAGCTGCCATCCTTCATGTGACGTCCGGCCCGTCCGGCGATCTGGGCTACTTCGCTGGCCGAGAGATCGCGCGGCGCCCGTCCGTCAAATTTACGCTGGGCGGCAAAGGCCACATGGTCAATATTCATGTTGAGGCCCATGCCGATGGCATCGGTGGCCACCAGATAATCGACCTCGCCAGCCTGGTACAAGCCAACCTGCGCATTGCGGGTTCGCGGACTAAGAGCGCCCAATACAACCGCCGCCCCGCCCCGCTGGCCGCGGATCATTTCGGCCAGAGTGTAAACTTCGGCCGCCGAAAAGGCGACGATGGCGGATCGAGCCGGCAACCGGGTCAATTTGCGCGGCCCGGTCCAGCTGAGCTGCGAGAAGCGCGGACGGGAAATGAATTCGGCGTCAGGGACCAGCTGGCGCAAAAGCGGTTTTATGGTTTCGGCACCAAGGACCATGGTTTCCGACAGGCCCCGAGCGTGCAAAAGGCGGTCCGTAAAGATGTGCCCGCGTTCGGGATCTGCCGCCAACTGGATTTCGTCGATGGCAAGAAAATCGACAGTTCGTTCGACGGGCATGCTTTCGACGGTGCAAATGAACCAGCGAGGATGGGCCGGAAGGATTTTTTCCTCGCCGGTCAGCAAAGCGACTGAGCCGGCGCCATGCAACGCGACGATGCGATCGTAATTTTCCCTGGCCAGAAGCCGCAGGGGAAAGCCGATCATGCCGGACTTGTGGCCCAGCATGCGTTCTATCGCCAAATAAGTCTTGCCGGTGTTGGTGGGGCCGAGAACGGCGATCAGGCGCCCTTCGGTTCTGCGTGACGTCATGTCTTACAGGATCGGCTGACAAGGCTCTGATTGCAAGGCCGGTAAGGTCCCGCCGAAAGGCGGGACCTGATTGGGCTGGTTTATTGGGCGGCGCGGCTTTTAACGTCGCCCCGCATGCGTGCCACATACTCTTTAAGCTGGCGCTCCATGTTGCCGAACGCTTCGCGCAATGCCACGAAGATATCCTCATTGACATGAGAATCCTTCGGGTCGCGCTTTACCACCAGTTCCGAGCCTGGAACCGTTACATCAACGCGAATATGAAAGGGCTCTCCCTTGCGATGCAGGCTGCTGGTATTGCGATGATGCGCTTCGATCACCACACGGCAACTGGTGATGCGGTCGAAAATCTGTTCAAGCTTGGCCGCTTTTTCGCGGATCCGTTCCTCGACCGAGTCGGAATGGTCGATCCCGTGGAAGGTAATCTGCAACGGAATCTGCATGAAATTCTCCGTCTTTGTGTTTTGACCAGCGCCTGGGGCGAAGGTCTAGGTTATTGGTTGCCAGCGTTGTCGCTGGTCCGGTTTGGATCGTCAAAAGGCCGCTATAGATAGCCGTTCATCCGAAGAACAGCAACGCCCTGATTTGATCTCCTGAAAGGTTTCCTGCACCCGGGGGCTTGCGCTTCGCCGAAGGCTCCCTCATATCCTGCGGTCGATTACCCTGAACGGGCAGGATCCACTTAACCAAGGTTACTCTTCTCATGGCCGAAGAAAAGCTTAGTTTTCAGGCGGAAGTCAGCAAACTTCTCGATATCGTCGTTCATTCGCTCTACAGCAACAAAGAGATCTTTTTGCGGGAGCTGATCTCCAACGCTTCAGACGCCTGCGATCGGTTGCGTTATGCGGCATTGACCCAGGCCGATCTGATCGCCGGTGATGGTGATTTTCGGATTATCATTACGCCGGACAAGGCCGCCAGAACCCTGACCATCCGCGATAACGGCATCGGTATGAACCGGGCCGACCTGGTGGAAACCCTGGGGACGATCGCGCGTTCCGGGACGGCCCAGTTCGTCAAGCAACTGAGTGGGGATGCCAAAAAGGATGTGAGCTTGATCGGCCAATTTGGCGTCGGTTTCTATTCTGCCTTCATGGTCGCGGAAAAGGTCGATGTGTTTACCCGCCGTGCCGGTGAAGAGCAGGGGTGGCGCTGGTCGTCAGAAGGCCTGGGCGAGTTTGTCGTTGCTGAAGAGGCGGGGCTGGATCGCGGGACGCGCATCGTGATGCATTTGCGTGCGGGCGAGGATGAATTCCTGGAAAGTTACCGCCTCCGTCATATCATTAAGACTTATTCCGACCATATCGCTCTGCCGATTGTTCTTGTCGCCGATGACAAGGAAGAGACCGCTAACAGCGCGTCCGCCCTGTGGACACGCTCTAAGAGCGAGATCACCAAAGAGCAATATACCGAATTTTACCATCATGTGGCCCATGCCTTTGATGATCCCTGGATGACTTTGCATTACAAAGCCGAAGGGGCGATCGAATATACCGGGCTGCTATTCGTGCCGAGCCAGAAGCCCTTCGACATTTTTCATCCGGATCGCAAACAACATCTTAAACTCTACGTCAAAAGAGTTTTCATCACCGATGACTGTGCCGAGCTTCTTCCCGCTTATCTGCGGTTTTTGCGCGGGGTGGTGGACAGCCAGGATTTGCCTTTGAACCTGAGCCGCGAGATGTTGCAGCACAATCCGATGCTGGCAAAAATTAAAACTGGCTTAGTCAAACGGGTTCTTAGTGAACTGAAGAAAAAGTCGGAAGATAGCGACGGCGATTTTGCTAGCTTCTGGAATTGCTTCGGGGCCGTTCTCAAGGAAGGCCTGTATGAAGATTTCGAGCGCCGTGACGAAGTGCTGGAGATTTGTCGGTTCCGTACCACCAATTCTGACGAGCCGATTACTCTTGCCGCCTATCTCGACCGCATGAAAGCTGGGCAAGAGGCCATCTATTACATTACGGGCGATGAGGTCGAAACGGTTCGTAAAAGTCCCCTGCTCGAAGGCTATATCGCCAAAGGGGTGGAAGTGTTGCTGCTGACCGATCCGATTGACGAGTTCTGGCCTTCCGCAGTCAATGCCTTTCGCGAAAAGAACTTCCGCTCGGTTGCTCAGGGGGCCGCTGACCTTTCTGCCGTCAAGAGCGAGGATGGCGAGCAAGAAAAGGCTGCTGAGCCGGCCGCCAATGACGAGATGGACGCTTTGATCGCGTCGTTCAAATTGGCGTTGGGCGAGCAGGTCAAGGATGTTCGCAGTTCGGCCAGACTGACCTCAAGCCCGGTTTGCCTGGTAGCCGATGACGGCGATGTCAGCATGCATCTTGAGCGGCTACTGCGGCAACATCAGGGCGGGGCCAAGCGGCCGCCGCGCATACTGGAGGTTAATCCAGCCCATCCGTTGATCCGTCGCCTTGCCAATGATGCCAAAGGCGATGGGGCGGTGGAACGGTTGACCGACGCGGCGCATTTGCTGCTGGATCAGGCGCGGATTGTCGAAGGGGAAGCCGTGCCGGACACGCAGGCCTTTGCGCAGAGACTGTCAATGATGTTGGAGCGCGCTGTTTAAATTTAGCGAAGGGATCGGGCGACCAAATCGCTCAGCAGGCGGCGGCCTTCGGGCCAGCCGCCCAAGCCCGATTTTCCATTGATATGGCCTGCCCGACCGATATCGGCCAGCTGGGCGCGCCAGGAGGACGCGAAAAAGGTGGCGCGTTCCAGGCTGACATAACTGTCGTCGCGACTGGCGACCACTAATGTTGGAAAGGGCAGCGGATCCAATGGCATCGGCGCAAAGTCCCAGCATTCGGGCGGCGCCGAGGATTTGGCTTCAACGTCGGTCGGGGCGACCAGCATTGCCGCCGCGATGCGCCCCGTGGCGCCGCTGCGGGCCCAATGGGCCACGAGGACGCAGGAAAGGCTATGGGCGATCAACAGGACGGGCGATGGTGCCGCCAGGACGGCGTCCTGCAGCCGATTAATCCAATCGGGCAAAACCGGATTGGCAAAGTCATCCTGTTCAACCCGTTTTGCGCCGGGTGTCGACAATTGCCAAAGCGTCTGCCAATGAGACAACCCCGAATCCCCTAATCCCGGAAGAATCAGCATCGTTGTCTGCCACATCTTCGGCCCAGACCTTTACCGTGGGGTACAGGCATCATTGCCCAATATTAAAAAGTCAATGCCTGATTGCCGGGCTCAAATCAAGAATAGTCCGCTTCGCCTCTGATATTTATGTGATTTATTTGCAACTGTGTTGCAAATCATACATCAATTTTGTTGATGTTAAGCAGGGGCTGCGTTAGAAGGTGCCCCCGCGTTCAGGCTGCTCTGACGCCTAATGGTCTGGTTGCCCCCCATGAATATCGATCTCGCACGGACATTTTTGGAAATTACCGAGACCGGGAATTTCAATCGGGCCGCGGAACGTCTGAATGTCACCCAATCGACCGTTTCCATGCGGATCAAGGCGCTAGAAGATGAACTTGGGCGCCCCTTGTTCATTCGGAATAAGGCGGGAACCGAAATGACCGCAGCCGGGGCGCAGTTTCGCCGTTATGCCAGCAATATGGTGCGGGTTTGGGAGCAGGCTCGCCAGGAATTGGCGCTTCCACCCGGCCTGCGTTCTTTGCTGACGGTGGGCGGACAATTTTCCTTATGGGACCGTATGCTTTTGCCATGGATGCCTTGGATGCGGGCTGAAATGCCTGATGTCGCGCTGAAGGTCGAAGTCGGTTCCTCGGACGGTCTGATGCGGCTATTGGGCGAAGGGCTGATTGATATCTGCGTCATGTACTCGCCGCAAAGCCGCCCAGGGCTGGTGACCGAAAAAATTTTAGAAGAACGGCTTGTTCTGGTATCGGCCAAGCCGCGGACGATCGCGGATTGGGATGACAGCTATGTTTTTGTCGATTGGGGGCCTGATTTCCGGGCTGCCCACAGCCAAGCCTTTCCCGATTTGTCAACGCCGCCGGTGGCTGTCGGCCTTGGTATTTTAGGACTGCGGCATATCACAACCCAGGGTGGCTTTGGTTATTTCCCGATGCGGGTGGTTCGCCCTTATCTGCAGGCAGGAAGCCTGCATATGGTCGAAGATGCCCCGGAGTTCCGGCGCCCCGCCCATGTGGTCTATGCCACGGCCGAGGATCACAGCGATGCCTTGAATGCCGCTGTAAGAGGCTTCCGTCACGTGGCATCCCTTGAGATTGAAGACTGATCCCCTGCGGGGCTGAGGGGCACCGCAGGGGATTGGTCATACCCGATTTTCCTGTTCAGACCTTGACGCTTTCGGCCATGTCGCGGAATTCTGCGATTTGGTCGAAGTTCATATAGCGATATACATCCGCGGCCTTTTTATTAAGCGTCTCAACCTGTGCCAGATATTCGGCCACGGTCGGGATCCGTCCAAGCAGGGCGCAGACCGCCGACAATTCCGCCGAACCGAGATAGACCCGGGTATCGATGCCGAGCCGGTTCGGGAAATTACGGGTTGAGGTCGACATGGCGGTCGATCCCTTGCGGACCTGGGCCTGATTGCCCATGCACAGTGAACAGCCCGGCATTTCCATGCGGGCCCCGGATTTGCCGAGAACGCTGTAATAGCCTTCTTCATTTAGGATCATCGCGTCCATTTTCGTGGGGGGCGCAATCCATAGGCGGGTGGGAATATCCGACTTGCCGTCGAGAATTTTTCCCGCAGCACGGAAATGTCCGATATTGGTCATGCAAGAACCGATAAAGACTTCATCGATTTTGTCGCCGGCAACTTCGGACAAAAGCTTGACGTCATCCGGATCGTTGGGACAGGCCACCACCGGTTCCTTGATATCAGCCAGATCAATGTCGATCACGGCGGCATATTCGGCATCTTTGTCGGCGCTGAGCAATTGCGGGTTGGCAATCCACTCATTCATGGCAGCGATGCGGCGTTCAAGGGTGCGACGGTCAAGATAGCCGTTTGCGATCATCCACTTCATCAAGGTGATGTTCGAACGCATATATTCGATAATCGGTTCTTTATTGAGCCTTACCGTGCAGGCCGCCGCCGAACGTTCGGCCGAGGCATCGGACAGTTCGAAAGCCTGTTCCACCTTTAGATCGGGTAAGCCCTCAATTTCAAGAATGCGACCCGAGAAAATATTCTTCTTACCTTTTTTCTCAACGGTCAGCAGGCCCTGGCGGATGGCATAAAGCGGGATGGCATTGACGAGATCCCGCAAAGTGACGCCCGGCTGCATTTTCCCTTTGAAACGGACCAGAACGCTTTCCGGCATATCCAGGGGCATCACGCCGGTGGCCGCCGCAAAGGCCACCAGTCCGGATCCCGCCGGAAAGGAAATGCCGATGGGAAAGCGGGTATGCGAGTCCCCGCCGGTGCCAACGGTGTCAGGTAACAACAGGCGGTTCAGCCAGGAATGAATAACCCCGTCGCCCGGGCGCAGGCTGACGCCACCCCGGGTTGAGATGAAGGTTGGGAGTTCACGATGGGTTTGCACATCCACCAGCTTCGGATAGGCCGCGGTATGACAGAAGGACTGCATAACCAGATCTGCCGAGAACCCCAGACAGGCCAGATCCTTCAACTCGTCCCGGGTCATTGGGCCGGTGGTGTCCTGCGAGCCGACAGTGGTCATTCTGGGCTCGCAATAGGTGCCAGGCCTTACGCCCTTGCCTTCCGGCAGTCCGCAGGCGCGGCCCACCATCTTCTGTGCCAGGCTGAAACCTTTGCCGCTGTCGGCGACCGCCTGGGGCAGGCGGAACAAGCTGGACGGCTTCAGTCCCAAAGCCTCGCGTGCTTTGCTCGTCAGCCCGCGGCCGATGATCAAAGGAATGCGGCCGCCGGCCCTGACTTCATCAAAAATGACGTCGGATTTGACGGTGAACTCGGCAATGACCTTGCCGTTTTTTAACGCCTTGCCCTCATAGGGACGAAGTTCGACGACATCCCCCATATCCATCTGAGCGACATCCAATTCGATGGGCAGAGCGCCGGCATCTTCCATGGTGTTATAAAAAATCGGCGCGATCTTGGCGCCAAGACAGACACCGCCAAAGCGCTTGTTGGGAACAAAGGGAATATCCTCGCCGGTCCACCAGAGCACCGAATTGGTGGCCGACTTGCGGGAGGATCCGGTTCCCACCACATCGCCAACATAGGCCACCAGATGCCCCTTGGCGGCCAGAGCAGCCAATTGTTTCATCGGACCACGCTGGCCCGGCTCTTCCGGTTCGATGCCAGGACGCGGATTCTTCAGCATGGCCAGGGCATGCAAGGGAATGTCCGGACGGCTCCAGGCATCCGGGGCAGGGGACAAATCGTCGGTATTGGTTTCACCGGTGACCTTGAAAATAGTGACGGTCAGGGACTTCGGCACTTCCGGGCGCGACGTGAACCATTCCGCATCGGCCCAGCTTTGCAAAACGCCCTTTGCTTCGGCATTACCCTTTTCGGCGAGTTCCTTGACATCATGAAAATAGTCAAACATCAGCAGCGTCTTTTTCAGCGCTTCGGCGGCGGTTTTGGCGCATTCCGGGCTGGAAAGGAGCTCGATCAGCGGTTTGATATTGAATCCACCCAGCATGGTGCCAAGGAGTTCCGTGGCTTTAATCTTGGAGACCAGTGGCGAGCTTTCCCGGCCTTGGGCGACAGCGTCTAAAAAGGCTGCTTTAATTTTGGCTGCATCATCGACACCGGCCGGTACGCGGTGGGTCAGCAAATCGACCAAAAATGCCTCTTCGCCTTTGGGTGGCGCTTTGAGCAGGCTGACCAGATCCTCGGTTTGCTTTGATGACAGCGGCAAAGGAGGGATCCCAAGAGCGTTCCGTTCCGCCACATGTTGGCGATAAGCTTCAAGCATGGATAAGCACCTTTCTTCTTTAAGTCATGGCGCAAGCCGGTGCCGTAGCACCGAAAGTGAAATTGGCGGCACAAAAGATAACTGGCGATTCCTCTTGGCGCCATCGTTCGTTTTGATATGGTGCCGCCCCATGACAAGTGAACAAGCATTTTCAACTTTTACCGCCGAAGGCCTCGTTTGCGTTCGTGGCGAGCGTGTGGTTTTTACGCGGCTTGACCTTTCCCTGGCTTCGGGCGAGGCAATGTTTCTGCTTGGCCCCAACGGCAGCGGCAAATCCAGCCTGCTGCGCGTTCTGGCCGGTTTGCTAAAACCGGCGGCTGGCCGTCTGACCTGGAATCATCAGGCTTTGGCCGAAGATCGCGAAGGTCATGCGGCCCGTATTCACTATGTTGGACATCATGACGCGATTAAACCGGTTCTGTCGGTGATGGAAAATCTCCGCTTTTGGGGGCGTCTCCACGATCCCCTGGCGGGCGACGCGGCCGTCAAGGCCGCGCTTGAACGGTTCGGCCTTTGGCATCTGCGTCAGGTGCCCGGAAAATTGCTCTCCGCCGGACAAAAGCGCCGCCTCAATCTGGCGCGTTTGTTGGCCGCGCCGGCCAGCTTATGGTTGCTTGATGAGCCAAGCGTCGCCTTGGACAAAGCGTCGGTGAAGACGCTTGAAGCGGTTATCGCGGAACATCGGGCGAATGGAGGTATGGTGATCCTGTCAACCCACGCCGATGTTTCCCTTCCCGGCGCGACGGAATTGCATCTTGACCGGTTTACCCCGACCACGCCGCCGGAGTTCTGGGCATGAGCCGCCTGTCCGAAATTATTCGCCGTGACCTTCGGCTTGCGCTACGTCAAGGCAGCGACAGCGTCATGGTGGTTACCTTTTTTGTGCTGACCGTGGTGCTGTTTCCCTTTGGGCTCGGTCCTGAGACCAATTTGTTGGAACGGACCAGTGCCGGTGTGCTGTGGGTGACGGCTCTTTTGGCTTCGATGCTGTCTTTGGACAGGCTTTTCCTTGCCGATTACGAGGATGGCAGCCTGGAGCTTCTGGCCTTGACGCCAACCGCGCTGGAGCTGTTGGTCATCGGTAAAGTGGTCGCGCACTGGTTGACCACGGGATTGCCGCTGATGGTGGCGGCGCCGGTGTTGGCCGTGCTTCTTCATATGCATGCCGATGGGTTCGGGACTTTGTTGCTGACGATGTTGCTGGGAACGCCGACTTTGAGCCTGATTGGTGCTATGGGGGCAGCCTTGGTGCTGGGGGCGCGTCGTGGCGGGGTGTTGTTGTCGTTGCTGGTTCTGCCGCTCTATGTGCCTGTCCTGATCTTGGGGGTCGGCGCCATTGATGCCGCAGTTCAGGGGTTACCGGCAGATGGCCTGCTGTTGATGTTGGGGGGCTTTTTGCTCGGGGCCTTGCCGCTGGCGCCCTGGGCTGCTGCCGCCGCTTTGCGTCAGGCTTTGGAATGATTCAATCGCAATTTTTGCGAAAATCTGGAATTTTTTTGAAACAAGCTGTAGAACCTCCGCCATGCATCGCTTTGCCAATCCTGCACGTTTTTTGCGCCTAGCTTCGGTTATTCAACCGTGGACAGCGGCCGTCACACTTTTATTGATCGGCGCTGGGCTCTATTTTGGTCTTTTGGTCTCGCCGGCTGACTATCAGCAAGGGGAAACCGTCCGTATCATGTATGTCCATGTGCCGGCGGCCTGGGTGGCCATGGCGGCCTATTCCTGCATGGCCGGCGCTTCGGCTGTCGGACTGATCTGGAAACATCCTCTGGCTGATCTGATCGCCAAATCAGCTTCACCCATCGGCGCCAGCTTTACTTTTCTTTGCTTGGTGACCGGGTCTCTGTGGGGAAAGCCGATGTGGGGGACCTGGTGGGCGTGGGATGCGCGCCTGACCAGCATGCTGATTTTGTTTTTTCTTTATCTCGGACATATGGCTCTGCTGAATGCCTTTGATGATCCGGGGCGAGGCATGAAGGCAGCGGCAATCCTGGCTTTGGCTGGGTTCGTCAATGTTCCGGTCATCAAATTTTCGGTTGATTGGTGGAATACCTTACATCAACCGGCCAGCGTGACCCGCTTGGGAATGCCAAAAATCGACCCCTCGATGTTACTACCCCTGTTGTTGATGGGGGTCGGCTTCACCATGTTCTTCGTCACCGTGCTTTTATTGCGGGTTCGATTGGAAGTTTTGGCAGCCAAGATCAGGGCAATTCGGCTGACACAGATTCATGGCATGCCAGGGGCGGACCCCTCTGGCGAAGCGCTCGGATAAGCCCGGCGAGGGGAAAATGGACTCATTGGCTTCTTATTTTTCGATGGGTGGCTATGCCGGCTATGTCTGGTCGGCCTATGCCATTACCGCTGTGGTCATGGTCGCGCTGGCCCTGCTGACCTGGCGGGGCCTTAAAGGGCGCGAGCAGGAATTAAAGGAATTGCAGGACATCATACCGGGACGTCGTGGCCGTTCTCACGATGGTGTTGCTGAGAAAGGATGATCCTGTGACGCGCAAGCAGCGGCGGCTTTATTTCGTCTTTCTGGGCATGTTGGCTTTGGGTGCCGCGACGGCTCTGGTCTTGACGGCTATTAATGACACCTTGGTGTATTTTTATACGCCGGCCGATATTCAAAGCAAACATATCGGTCCGGATCGCCGGCTCCGCATTGGCGGTCTGGTCGAGCAGGGGTCGGTGGTTCGACAAGGCGAGACGGTGCTTTTCACCATTACGGACCTGACGGCGACATTGGCGGTGACCTATACCGGCGTATTGCCGGACCTGTTTCGCGAGGGCCAAGGGGTGGTCGCCGAGGGACGGCTTGATCCGCAGGGGGTCTTTCATGCCACCGAAGTTCTGGCCAAACATGATGAGAAATACATGCCCAAAGAGGTTTCAGAAGCATTGAAGAAGTCGGGACGTTGGCAGGAACAGGAAGGGCAGGTGAGCAAATGATTGCTGAAACTGGACAATTTGCCCTGATTCTGGCGCTGTTGGTGGCGTTAGTCCAGGGAACGATCCCGATGATCGGTGCTGCCCGCGGCGATCGCGCCTGGATGGACTTGGCCAGGCCGGCTGCCTTTGCCCAGTTTGCCCTGGTGGCTTTAGCCTTTGCCGCGCTGACCACCTGTTATGTCACCAGTGACTTTTCGGTACTCAATGTGGTCCAAAACTCTCACACGGACAAACCGATGATTTATAAGATTTCGGGTGTCTGGGGGAACCATGAAGGCTCAATGCTGCTTTGGGTCTTTATTTTGGCCATTTATGGGATGGCGGTGGCGGCAGCCGGCGGCAACCTTCCGCCGGCTTTGCGGGCAAGGGCTTTGGCGGTCCAGGCGCTTATTGCGGTTGGGTTCATTCTGTTCATTTTGACAACCTCAAATCCCTTCACCCGCATAGATCCCGCGCCTTTCAACGGCAATGGGCTCAATCCCCTCCTTCAGGATCCTGGCCTGGCCTTTCATCCTCCCTTTCTTTATCTCGGCTATGTTGGCTTCTCGATGGCGTTTTCTTTTGCCATCGCGGCCTTGATCGAAGGGCGGGTCGATGCCGCCTGGGCCCGCTGGGTAAGGCCGTGGACACTGGTCGCCTGGTGTTCTCTGACACTCGGTATTGGTTTGGGATCTTGGTGGGCCTATTACACCCTTGGTTGGGGTGGGTGGTGGTATTGGGATCCCGTAGAAAATGCGTCTTTCATGCCTTGGTTGGCGGGGACGGCTCTTTTGCATTCCTCGATCGTTGTGGAAAAGCGCGACACCTTGAAGGCATGGAGCATTCTTCTGGCCATTGTCGCCTTTTCCCTGTCTTTGCTGGGAACATTTCTGGTGCGGTCCGGTGTTTTGACCTCGGTGCATAGTTTTGCCTCGGACCCGGCCCGTGGTGTGTTTGTTCTTGGTCTTTTGGTGCTGGTCACAGGCGGGTCGCTGACCTTGTTCGCCTTTCGGGCCAATCAGCTTAAGGGTGGGGGGCTCTTTGCACCGCTATCGCGTGAGGGAAGCCTGTTGCTCAACAATGTGCTGATGAGCACCGCTGCCGGTACCGTGCTGCTGGGGACGCTCTATCCGTTGTTCGCAGATGCGCTGAATCTTGGTAAAGTTTCCGTGGGTCCGCCTTTTTTCAATGCCGTCTTTCTGCCCCTGATGGTACCGATGGTGGTGACCATGGGCATTGGGCCGCTGCTTCAATGGAAGCGCGGCGATTTGGCCGGGGCTTTGGGCCGGCTTAAATTGGCATTTATCGCCGCCCTGCTGGTCGCGGTCGGCACTTGGTTGGTGGCCGGTGGATCCAGCGGCCCCCTGTGGGCCGCAGGCGGGTTGGCGATTGCTGCCTGGCTGTTTGTCGGGACCTTAGTGGAATTGGCGGCCCGGATCCGTCTGGGGCGCGGGCCACTGGGGGATGCTCTTGAACGTCTCGGGCAATTGCCGCGCTCGGCCTGGGGGATGACCATCACCCATGCCAGTCTGGCGATGGTTATCGTGGGCATCACCGGGTCAACCGCCTGGAAAAGTGAGCATATCCAAGTCATGCGTCCGGGTGAAACCGTCAATGTTGCCGGCTATGAAGTCACCTTGCAGGGAACCGAGGACAATATCCGGGGGCCCAATTATTCGGCTTTGCGGGCAACCTTTATCGCCCGCAAGGGGGGGGATCTGGTGGCCGTCATGAAGCCGGAAAAGCGCATGTACACACAGCCACCCCGTCCCACGACCGATGCGGCCATTCATACCAATCTTCTGGGGGATCTTTACGTGGTGATTGGGGATCCGGATGGCTCGGGCGGTTTTGTCACCCGGCTCTATTATAATCCCCTGGTGCCTTGGATCTTCATGGGGGCGGTGTTCATGGTGATTGGTGGCTTGGTCTCATTGACCGATCGCCGTTACCGCGTCGGCGCACCGTTACGAACTGCCCGGGCGGCCGCTGCCGCGGCCCGGGGCTAAGTTAAAAGGAATACCGATCGTGTTGCGTCGTTGGTCCGTGATGCTGCCTGTCCTGATCTTTTTTGTTCTGGTCGGGTTTTTCTATTGGCGGATCGTCATGATGGAACGGGGGGACATGCCGAATATGATTCCCTCGGCGATGATCGATAAGCCGGCCCCTGAATTCGACCTGCCGCCGCTGCTGCTGGAAAAGGCCGGTCTTAAGACCGCCGACCTTCAGGGGCAAGTAACGCTGGTCAATTTTTTTGCGTCCTGGTGCATTCCCTGCCGGGTTGAACATCCGTTGCTGACCCAACTGGCTGGGAGAGTTCGGCTTGTTGGCATTGTTTATAAAGACAAACCGGAAGATGCGCGGGCTTGGCTGTCAAGGCTTGGCGATCCCTACAAAGCCTTGGCACAGGATCGTGATGGCCGGGTCGGTATCGATTTTGGGGTTTATGGAGTCCCCGAAAGCTATTTGATTGGCAAGGATGGGCGCATCCGTTTCAAACAGGTTGGTCCCTTCACCCCCGAGGATATCAGCAACAAGCTGGTTCCGCTGTTGGCGGAGTTGCAGAAATGATCTCACGCCGCCTTACAACCGCCAGTTTTTGGTTCCTGGCTGTCTTGTTGCTTAGTTTATCCTGGCCGGTTTTGGCGGTTCAGCCCGACGAGATCCTGAAAGATCCGGTGCTTGAAGGGCGGGCCAGAGTTCTTAGCAAAGAATTGCGTTGCCTGGTTTGTCAGAATCAATCCATCGATGATTCTGATGCCGATTTGGCGCGCGATCTGCGGGTTCTGCTGCGCCAAAGACTGAAGGCCGGCGATAGTGATCAGCAGGCACGTCAATATTTAGTCGATCGCTATGGCGATTACGTTCTGTTAAATCCGCCTTTCAAAGGCGGAACCATCGTGTTGTGGGTTGGTCCGGCGGTTTTGCTGGGTTTGGCTCTGTTGGCGGCCTTTCTGTTTCTGCGTCGCCGCGCTGCCGGCCAGACCATGGTGGAGGCTGCGGCGCAGCCATTGAGCGAACAGGAGCAGCGTCGGCTGGATGCCCTACTGAAGGACGACAAAACACCATGACCTTGTGGATTATTTTTGCCGCTTTGACTTTGGCGGTGCTTGTTGTGCTAATTCTTCCGCTGCTGCGTCGTCCGACAGC
Source organism: Rhodospirillaceae bacterium (assembly GCA_013349735.1). Classification (GTDB taxonomy): domain Bacteria; phylum Pseudomonadota; class Alphaproteobacteria; order Rhodospirillales; family Magnetospirillaceae; genus DUZF01. The sequence continues at coordinate 4,711 of DUZC01000001.1, read as the reverse complement.
GGCGCCGCCCCGCATTGACTATGATATCGTCGTCTACCGGGATCAGCTGGCCGAGTTGGAAAAAGACCTGGAGCGCGGCTTGTTGACCGAAGATCAAGCGGCGGCAGCGCGAACCGAGATTTTGCGGCGCATGCTGGCGGCGGAGGATGCCGAATTGCCGGCTGCTGGGGCGTCTTTGCTGACGGAGGGACGGCGGCTGCGGCAGGTCACGGCCGTGATGATCCTTCTGGTGTTACCGCTTGGGGCCGGGTTGATTTATGCCCGTTTGGGTTCTCCGGCATTGCCCAGTCAGCCCTTCGCCTCACGTGAGGCGGACCCTGAATTTAAAATGACGGAAATGGTTGAGCGATTGGCGGCCGATCTGCGAAGAAATCCGGATGCGGATGGCTTTGTGACCTTAGCCGAAACCTATTTTCAAATGCATCGCTTTCCCGAAGCCGTAGAAGCCTTCCGTCAGGCGATTTCCCTGGGCGCTATCGACGCGCAGATCCTGGCCTCTATGGCCGAATCCATGGTCATCGCCAATGATGGGATGGTTATTCCCGAAGCCAGACAGACCTTTCAGCAGGTGCTGACCCTGGAAAAGGAGGATCCGCGGGCGCGCTTTTATCTTGGCCTGGCCAAGGCGCAAATCGGTCGCTTTGCAGAAGCCGTATCGATATGGCGCGATTTAGAAAAAGCCAGTCCGGCCGAGGCGCCCTGGTTGCCGATGCTCAGGGAACATATCGCCGAATATGCCAAACAAGGTGGCTTTGATCCGGCCAGCATCACGCCAATTCCGCCGGCCCCGGCGGGTGCTGAAATGGCCAAAGGGGCGAATCCTCATGCCAAGCTCCCTGAGCTTCCTGCCACGCAATCGGGCGTGCCCAGTGGCGATGCGGCGGCGGCGGTTATGGCGCAATCGCCCGAGGAACGGGCTAAAACTATTCGCTCGATGGTCGAGGGGCTTGCCGCCCGACTTGAACAGAGCCCCGAGGATTTTGAGGGTTGGATGCGTTTGGCAAGAGCCTATAAGGTCTTGAATGAGCCTGAAAAATCGATCGCTGCCGCGAAGCGGGCGATCAAATTGCGGCCAGGTGACGTCGAGCCGAAATTGGCCTTGGCCGAGGTGCAGATGGCCCAAACCAAAGATGGGAAACCTTCGGCCGAAATGATTGCCACGATGCGGGATATTCTGCAGTTGGATCCGGGCAATGCGCGGGCCATGTATTACGTTGCCGGGGCCGAGGCTGCTGCTGGAAATGCAGCTAAAGCCCGGGAAATGTTGTCAAAATTGCTGGAGGTCATGCCCGCAAACGCGCCGGAGCGACAGCGGGTTGTGCAGCAACTCGGGGCGTTGTCCAAGAATTGAGCGCCCGACGTTCCTGACCGGTGGGTTTTGTCAGCTCTTGACGGGCCCGGCCAGACTGAAAAAGTCGGCCGGTGTTTGCATTAATTCAAGCAAAAGCCTGCCGCAGACCGCCAGAACCAGCAAAGCCAGCAGGACCCGTGTTTGTTCGGCGCGCAAGCGTGTGCCAAAGCGGGCGCCCATCTGGGCACCTATGACCCCGCCGATCAGCAGGGTCAGCATCAACACCACATCGACTGTCTGGGTATGGATGGCCTGAAGCAGGGTGACATTGGCGGTAACGAAGATAACCTGAAACAGCGAGGTCCCGATCACCACCGAGGTCGGCATCTCAAGCATGTAAATCATCAGCGGAACCATGATAAAACCGCCGCCCACGCCCATAATCGCCGCCAGCAGGCCGCCGATGGCGCCAACCGCGAGCGGCAGCAGGGCGCTGATGTAAAGTCCTGAGCGGGCAAAGCGCATTTTTAATGGCAGATTTGCCCAGCGATGACGGTGCCGTTTGCTGGCCGTTCGGGCCCGCCTGGTCCGGACCAACGCGACCACGCTCTCTAAAAGCATGGTTCCGCCGACAAAGCCGAGAAACACCACATAACAAATATCGATAACCAGATCGACCTGGCCAAGGTCCCGCAGCCAGGTGAAAAGGCGGACGCCCAACAGGGACCCGCATAGGCCGCCCGCCACCAGCATCCCCCCCATTTTGAAATCGACATTGCGCCGCTGCCAATGGGCCAGGACACCCGAGACGGAGGCGCCCAAGACCTGATTTGCGCCCGAGGCCACTGCCACCGGGGATGGAACGCCCAAAAAAATGAGCAAGGGAGTCAGTAAAAATCCGCCTCCGACGCCGAACAATCCGGACAAAAAGCCCACGACGCCACCCAGCGACAATAAGGCGAGGATGTTGACGGACAATCCGGCGATCGGCAGATAGATGGTCACTCTTGGCTGGATTCCACGGGGGCACCAGCAGCAACCCAGGCCAGCATGCCGCCTGCCAAGCGGTTAATTTCGCCGCTATAGCCACTTTCGACAAGGCGGGCTGCGGCGACGCCGCAACGGTTTGCCGATCGGCAGTGCAGCAACAATTTTTTTCCTGCTGGAACCGGTGGCATTTGGGCCGGGTCAAACTCGGACAGGGGAAGCAAATGAGCGCCCGCAATATGTTCCACCGCATATTCGTGGCGTTCACGTACATCCACCACCAAGACCTGGTCGGTCGTCAGCCAGCCACGCAAAGTTTCCACATCAACCATGTTGATTTGTCCGGTCATCGCCGCTTATTCCCAAAAAAGTCTGTTTGCTTGACTAAATTCCTAGCCCTTTTTTATAGGATTACCGGCGCAATCCGGTCAACCAAAGATGGTTGCGTCTATCGATTTGGCTGGACAAGATGTTTCCGAAATGGAATTATTTAATCGGCAATTTTTTACGGGGTTGTTGTTGTAAATGATGGAAAAATGTGTAATTAGCTCGATAAATCTTTCCTCTCTGTTCCTTGTAAGAAATATTGAGGAGATTATAAAATTTCGGAAGGTCCGAGCCGCGCGGTTAAAATCACAATGCGGGGCTATTGGTGGGCTGACGGATACCGCTTTGGCGGTCGTGGTCGGGACCCTGGCCTTGGTAGGCGTCGTCGGTTTTTTTCAGACCGCCTCGACGGATGCCAAATCAAACGCCGAGATTGCCAATCTTACCGCTTTGATCGCCAATATTCGTGCGGCCTATTATCAGGCCGGCGCCGATTATAGCAGCGTTTCAGGGGCTAATCTGGCAAATGGGGGTATTGCACCCCAGCCTCTGATCAATAACGGTGGTCTGCGTTCGATGTTCGGTCAGACCATCCTCGCGGCGCCGGCAAGCGGCAATACGGCTTTCTCGCTTACTTATTCCGGCATTCCCGCAGCGGCCTGTATCAAATTGGTGACGATGGTTTGGAATTCCATGCCCAGTATTACCACAACCAGCATCAATGGGGTCGCCATGCAGCAAGGGAGCAATGGAAGCGCATCTTCGGCCACTATGGGCGGGGCCTTGGCAAACTGCACTCAGTCCAATAACGCTATCCAGTTTATCTCAAATTAGGGTAACCGACACTTGCCGCTGGCGGCATTCTGACCGATGGTGCAGCAACCGCCCCCTATGGTCATAATGTTGATGAGCAGTACACCAGATTTAATAGTTTCCCCGAAACAGCGCCAAGAGATTCGGGGCTGGGCTTTGCTGGCGCTGACGGCCTTGGCCCTGGCCGGGCTTCTTGCTCTGCTGCTGGTTTTGTCCAGGGTTCCCGCTGTCTCGGATTGGCTCCCATGGGGAAATTCTTTTTTTTATCGTGCCTTGATCACCCATGTCGTTTTGTCGGTCGATATCTGGTTTCTCGCCTGCCTTGGTTTGCTGTCGGCCATGGTGGCTGGGGGGCGTCGCGGGGCTGTCCTGGGCTGGGTTGGGCTGGTGCTTTCCTTCCTTGGCATGGTCCTGCTGTTGAGCCCGGCTTTGGCCGATCAGGGAGAGCCCTCTCTCAATAATTATGTCCCGGTCTTAAACCATCCCCTTTTTAGCGTCGGATTACTGTTTTTTGCCCTCGGCATCGCTTTGGCCTGCCTTCGACTATGGCCGTTCCTGCGGCCGTCCAGCGCCCCCTTTGCTTTTGGTGTTGCCTGTGCCGGGGCAATTTACCTGATGGCCTGTCTTTGTTTTGCCATGGCTTATGTGCTTATTCCGTCCTCGACAGACAGCGCCATGGCCAATGAGCGGCTGTTCTGGGGAGGCGGGCATGTTCTACAACTGCTCAATACGATGCTTCTCCTGCTGATCTGGCAGGATCTGGCGCAGCGGCTTTGGGGGCCAACGTCCCTGCCGGTTGATTTGGTTCGCGCCGCATATTTGTTGTTGCTGGCTTTTGCTTTGGGTGCGCCCCTGCTTTACCTGCGCTTCGATGTGCTTAGTTTGGCGCACCGTCACGCCTTCACGGCGCTTTTGTGGTATGGTTTGCCTTTACCCTGCCTGGCCATGGGCTTCGGCGTTGCCCGGTGTTTATGGCAGGCTCGTCCTTTGGACTGGCGTTCTCCGGCCATACTTTCTTTGTTTCTGTCTCTGGCGGTTTTCGCGATCGGTGGGCTGGCCGGCTTTTTTCTCGGGATCGCCGATACCCGCACGCCGTCACATTATCATGCCGTGATCGGTGGGGTGAATTTAGGTCTGATGGGCCTTTTTCTGGTTCGTATATTGCCGCTGTTAGGGCGGCCAATACAAAAGGTTCGTTTGATGACCCGGGCCTTGCACCTTTATGGCTGGGGCCAATTGCTTCATGCCTTGGGCTTTTTCCTTGCCGGTGCGGCCGGTGTTCCGCGCAAAACC